>PMYF01000886.1 GCA_003171295.1 Acidobacteriota bacterium
TCCAAGGCGCGAAGCAAATGCAAGAATTCACGGGCCTGTCCCAGCGCATTCGGGCTGCTGATAACCTGGCACGCTACGAGACCCTTGCCGGCGCGCTGGCCCGCCGGGACGGCCCCACGCGCGCTGAAATCCGGACCTTTGTGAAAAGCTTTGGCGATGACCCTGGGGCGGATATGCAAGAATTCTTCCTGCTTCTCCGGTCCTTGGAAAAGCCGGCGGAAGAGGAGCAGGGGCCGGCAGCCGAAAGTCTCGGTACGGGGCCGGGGAAGCCGGAGGCGGAGGAGCGGGAATGGAAGGCGGCGCGCCGCAAGGCCCGGGCGCAACTGAAGGAGATGACGGAAAGCTACCGAAGGGTCTGCGTGCAGCTCGCGGAGCAACTCGACGACATGCAATCACCGGAGAATCTCGCGGCGATGATGGCCCCCCAGGACGAAAAAGCGCTGCTCATGCAAAGGATGGANNGGATGTATATGAAAACAAAGGCGCTGGTGACATAATGTCAGGCAATCGAGACGGTTTTTTGGCAGAAAATGCACCAATTGCGTGATAATGGAAGACAATTGACCGGGCTTTTTGGCAGAAAATACGCCGATTGTGCCATAAATTAGGGCGAAGCTGGAGTGGCACGGGCATCCTGCCCGTGTGAAGTCATGGCCAAGATGGCCATGCCACAAGAACTGGATTCCCCCTCCCCGCCTTCGCGGGGACAAGCTTCGCGGGAATGACCGGTGTGCCGAAAGGGATCGCATTCCAAATGACACCACTACCCATGGTCGGCAGGTTGATATCGCTGAGGATCAGATCCACGCGAGTTTCCTGCAGTCGCGCCAAGGCTTCGGCGCCATTGCTGGCCTCGAAGACTTCCACCACCACCCGCCCCGCCTGGCGGATAGAACGGCAGACAATCTTCCTCATTACGGAAGAGTCGTCCACAATCAGTGCGCGCAGCGGGTTCATGTTCGCGCCTCGAATTCTCGGAAAGGATTCTTCGGAATTCCGCCTCCAAACACACCGGCGGCTCCAAAATCCATTAATTGAATCAGATGGAGGAAATCTGTCTCGAGCATTTCTCCCAATTTCCCTGCCTCTTCAGGGCTTATGCTTGGCAGGCAGGCGCGGAGGATCTGCTCGTTCGGATGGATGGCAGACCCACAAGGCTCCGGCGGGCCGACCCCCTGCACAACCCCTCGTACAACACAGAACTGGTCTGCCGCCGCCACGATACCTACCAAATATGGGTCGTGAATGGCTTCCCGGGGATTGTGGTGGCAAACCATGACTTCCAGTAGCGCGGGGGAGAAATTCCACGAGATCCCAAGCCAGCGGCCAACTTCGCAATGGTCTGTCCCAAAGCGCTCGCGCTCTAAAGCGAGAGACTCGCGCCAACCTTCGAATGCGGCACTCTCTGCCTGTATTGGCTCGGAAGAGTTGCTGAGTAAGAGAGGTAGAGCCCCAATGTCATGCAGGAGACCCGCAAGGTAGGCTTGCTCGGGTTGGGGATAGCCAATCCCTCGGGCGAGCCGCTCGCTAAGCGTCGCCGTGAGGAAGCAGTGCTGCCAAAATGACTGTATTTCCTCTGATGCAACCCTATGACCGACATATTCCAGCAGCGAGCAGGTTAGGATCAGGGTCCGGAGCCTTTCTACCCCCAGCAACATCACCGCGTGTTCAATGCTCCTGACTTTATCTCATACTCCCACAAGGGCTGAGCCACAGAGGCGAACGACCTGTGCGGTAAGGCTAGGATCCGTCCGAATAATTTCACCCACGCGCTTCAGGTTCACTGGATGGGCACTGAGCAAGCTGTTCAACTCGAACACATATGCCGGCAAGGTTGGCAGCCCGTCAGAAAGCGAAGCCAGCAGGGCAAGCCTTCGGTTCTGTTTGGCTTCGGGGTCTGCGTAACTCGGCGAACCTGGGGCTTCGAGCTTTTCAGGAGCCGGGACCCACGCTTTTTCCTTAGGTAAATACATTGCCCCCACCCACTATAGATATCGGCACAAACTCGCTGGTCTTTAGCAGTTAGATAGCAGAGGGTTTCTTCTGGGGGTATTGAACCTGCGTTGTGATGCGCCGGTTGATGTTTGGTCTTCGTCAATTGAGGGGAGGATTGGGCCGCCGATGAGGCGGGAGGCGCGCCCTAGGCTACCGCGAGCCTTGGGACATCCCGTAGGGGGGGGCCCTGCGGGATGTCCCAACAATATGCCCACTAGGGAGCTTGCTCGAAAACGTGCAGCGGCGAACCCGCCAATAGGGAATCCCCATAGCAGTCCGCCGGTTAAGCCGAACCCTACCCGGGACCTGGAAGCGTCGCCACCTCGCCCTGTACGAAAACTGCAGGCCCTTGACTCACCCCTTCCAGGGTCTCACTTCCCCGCATTGCCCGGTCCACCCACGGGATAAAGCTTGGGCAGCCGCTGCTCAACTGGGGGTAGCGCCGGGAAGGGAGCGTGGGGTTCAGTTTGGTACCAGTAGGCCACGGAGAAGTAGTTATCCGAGCGGTGATTGGCGTGCCCGTGCTCGATGGTGGCGCGAATCGATTTCGTGAAGGGAATGGGCGAATCCAGGTGGAAGCGATAAACGGATGACCGGCTTCCGGCCACTTCATCGCCCTTTACGGGCGCGCCGAACAGTTCGTAGGCAAACGGCTTATCGCCAAAATCCCATGCCCCTAGGAAGTAGTCTTCCGAACCGGTGCCCGTAATCGTCGGGAGTTTCTCCCCGTCAATGAAGAACATGTCATCGCCTTCGCCCCACCACTGGTCCTGGTTCTGCAACACGGACATAGTGACTCCCACGTAGTGCCCACGCCCCGTGGCTTCCAGCCAGACGTAATTGTCTTCACCTGTCAGATTGGGTTTCATGTCGACAAGGGAATCGCCATTCCCCATCCACTGGTTTGTCCAACCGTGGTTGGGGGTGGCCTGGCGATACTGGGCATGGAAATAGAGCGTATCGGCGGGTAGGGAGCTCTTATACTTGCGGTAATCAATATTGAAGTAGAACGCATCCACCGGGAGTTTGCCTTCGTTCGTTACCGTGATTCTTGCCATCTTCTGGAAGGGCATCGGGAAAAACGAGTTCAGCGCTTTAATCGAACCGACAGCCAGGGGCAAAGACTGGTAGGTGAAGTAGTCACCGAGGCCCAGTCCGAAGAAATCGCCGATGGGGGCCTCGACGCTGGGCGTGGGTTCTTTGTCCCAGTACATGCGGAGCACCAACTTCTTTAAGTGCGCATTCTCAGGGCTCGCGATCGTAATCCAGACGTGAGTGATGACGCCGGGACCGGACTCTTCCAGGACCGTGAAGGTTTCGCCCGCCGCAATGTGGCGCATGTCGGCGTTTCCACCGGTCCGATCCCAGCTCGAGACACGATTCAGGACATAGTCGTGTGGATGGGTCAAATCCGCGAGCAGCCCACTTAGTTCCTGAGCGAACCCTGCGGGAACAAAACAGAGCACCAGAAGAAACAACCCCACCTTGCGCATGGAAACCTCCCCGAGCTTATCTTAACAATGTCAGAAAGCGGCGGGATTCTATCATAGGCCTGCGTTCGCGGCGTCATGTAAAGTCACTTCGGAACGCTGGGGGCTCGACTTCACACCTCCCTCGGGTTAAGCTGTCGTCGCAGCCAACCCAACGGTCGAGGTCATCCCATGCGGCCCACAAAATCCCGGGAAGTTGCCAGTCCCACCAATGCGCTCGTGAAGGTTTTCCGGAGCGCGCTGGCCGCCGGCACGACGCGGCAGGGCTGGCTGGCTGTGGAGGGCCCGTTTCTCGTGGAGGAGGCCCTGAAGGCAGCGCCGGGCGTCAAGACTCACAGTGTCTTGGTGGCGAGTGGCGCAGCGGAAAGGTTCGCCGCGCTCCTCGACCGCCTGCCCGCGGGCGTCGAAACCACCCAGGTCCCTGACCGCTTATTCGAGCGCGTTGCGCAAACGCAGTCGCCCCAGGGAATTGCGGCACTCGTGGAACTGCCGGTTTACCAACTCGAACCCCTGGCAGCCGCCCGCGACGCCCTGTTGCTGGTGGCTTGCCGCGTCCAGGATCCCGGCAACCTCGGCACCATGATGCGCAGCGCGCTGGCGTTTTCCGCTTCTGCGCTCCTGACTTTGCGGGAGACCGTCAGCCCGTTCAACCCCAAGGCGGTGCGCTCTTCGGCAGGAGCCATCTTCCGGCTTCCGCTGGTTTGCGGCCTCGATCCGAATGAATGCCTGCCCTTCTTGAGCCGTCGCATCCGCATCGTGGCGGCGGACCGTCACAGCCCCTCCTCGCTCTCGGCAGCCGATCTAACCGGACCCCTGGCGATTCTGGTCGGACGCGAGGCCAGCGGATTGCCCGATGAGATCGCCCGGCACGCCAGCCAGCTTCTCAGCATCCCTATCCGGGAAGAAGTCGATTCCGTAAACGCGGCCACGGCGGCGAGCATTTTTCTGTACGAGGCCGCGCGCCAGCGGGAATTCAGGTATTAAATGAAATTACTCCCGAGTTCATCAACGAACCGATCATCCGATCTGACATGAGCCTTTTCGAACCACCACGCGCCGACTTCTCCACGACCGCCTCGCCGCGCGCGGCGACTCCTTCCCCCCTCGCTGACCGGATGCGGCCCGAGAGCATCGAAGAATTCGTGGGCCAGCTTCACATTCTGGGTCCNNTCGGGCAAGACGACGCTGGCCACCATCGTGGCGCGCAAGACACGCAGCGATTTTGTGCGCTTCAGCGCCGTCCTGGTGGGCATTAAGGAAATCAAGGAGGTCATGGCGGCCGCGGAAAAAGTTCGCCAGTACGGCCGGCGCACGGTGCTGTTCATCGACGAAATCCACCGCTTCAACAAGGCGCAGCAGGA
>PMYF01000225.1 GCA_003171295.1 Acidobacteriota bacterium
TAAATCGAGATGTTGCCGTCGAAATCCTGCCAGTGCATCAGCGCTCCGACCGGCTTTGTTTCCACCGTCTCCAGTGCGAAGACGTTGTTATAGATCGTGGTGTAATTCGTGCAGGCATTGGAGAAGTAGAGCGCCGTGGGTCCCCCTGGCCAACTTCCATAGAGGTAGTTATGGTGGAACGAGATGTGCGTCACCGTGGGCTTCAGGGTGGCGCTGCACTCGGTTACGGAGGGATTCCCGATCATCAAGCCATCCAGGTGATAGCCCCCGANNNNGTGTAGCCGTAGATGACGAAGCGGCCCCCCAGAGAAATGCTATTGTTATGAATGTAGATATGGGCGGAGTTGGTGTTTGTGGCTGAGTAAGCTATGGCCTGTACGGAGCGAGGCTGGAGGGTGCAATGGCTGATTTCGATAGAGCTGCCACCCCCGGAGAAACTGATGGCGGTTCCCGAACCGTCCGTGATCATGTAGGCGTCGCCCGTGCTCCAGGAGTTCTTCGTCCCTCCGGCCAGGGTGCAGTTCGCTGTCGTAGGCGTATTCGCTGTCACCTTGCAACGGGACCCGTCGGTCGTATCGTAAAGGTAGTAGTTGACCCAGTGATTGACAACCCAGTTCTTGGATGTGTCAGTGAGGATGGCCGCAGGCTTCGGTCCGTTGTGCATACCCGTTTCTGCGTTGCCGGAGTTCCGCACCAACAGATTGTCGATCTTTATGAACGACCGGAGCTTGCCGTTGTCCCCGATTAGGACGGCATTGGGACCAAACAACTGCAGGCCGTCGATGATGGGCTGGCTCCAAGATTCCCCGGCGTACCACGTCTGGTCCTCACCCCCGTAAGTATCAACCGCACCGGCCGTGCCGCTATAGCTAATGTAGAAGGGNNGGCATCCCCGGAGCCAGCTTCCAGGCCGTCGCTTTGGAGGTGCCCACGTTCGCGTTCGAGCCGCCCACAAAGTCAATGTAGTAGGTCGCCGCAAATACCGGAGTGCATATCGCCATGCAAATGAACAAAGCTGCTGTTTTCATCGTCTTCTCCTTTCCCAGTGGGAAACCTTTTCGCATCCAGGCTCTTTTATCGGCGGAGTGCTCTATCACTTGAATGTTATTTGGGGGAACACTCAGTAGTTCGTTGAAAAATTTCTCTCTTTTATCGGTGGATCTCCTCCTCCAGCTCCAGTTCATCGTTGGCCTATTGCACCGCTTTCTGCCGGGGCTGCTTGCAGGGCCCAGCCGACTTCCTGCGCCTTACCCGTAACCTTGGGTGAAAGGCGACGGAACCTGCAATCTATCCAAAGCGCCGCGCGCAACCAAGGTCACCGCCGTACGAGTACTTGGGTACCAGCGCCAATACCTTTCATTTAACGAGATATGCAGTCTGCTTCTCTCAGCAACTTGCGGGGGGGGGACCGCCGAGGGGCCGTGCAATCGCTGAACTTCCGAAGAGGACCGGGATGACCGATTACAGGCGTCCGGGTGTGTTGAGCGAAACGTTTCCCTTGCGTCAGATGAAAGCGGTGGGGGTGAAAATTATACAGGGGCGGGTGCTGTCAAGCCGCTGGCGTCCTGGCCCACGCAGCGTGATGCGCCAGATGAGCAACTTCCCGCTGGGTCCGCCAGCGGCTTGCGTGACGCGCGTTTTGGGCGGCCCCAGGCGGGGAAGAACCTCCACGGGATAATGAGCCGGACGGGGAAGCACGATGCCTGGTTGCGGAGTTCCGGGGATAGTGCCTTAATTCTGTGTTGCGCCCAAGAGTTCTCCGAGCGCCCAAATGTGGTCGGTGATATTTGACTCCATCGCCGGGGTGCAATGGATCGTCCGGTGTATCGGGCAGAAATTGTACCAAGCAAAATATAGAGCAAGAGCCGCCCAGAGGTTAGGTCTCTCTTTCGATAAGGCATTGGTGAGACGCGTGAGCCTTCTAATCTGCATTCTTATGGTCAGGTTTTGCCTCTCGACATGCGATGTGCAAATTCGCTCAGGATCAGACTGGCTCAAACTGGCTTGCTGTGACCTCTACCACGCTGGCTGGTGAATAGCGGTGTTCATCGTCTGAGGAAGCGGCTGCTGCGTTGCGGGGTCTGCCGGCAACGTTGCCTGCAGGTCCACAGCATCCGGAAAGAGCGGCAGCGGGTCGCCACGGTCAATCGTCCTGTGATTGACCGTGGGCTTTTTCTCTGGGTTGACGAACCCACGGCAAACCTGAGAAACGGATTTGCCGTGGCTACCACTATTCCGAATCCTAAATCCTGACTTCTGCCTTCGCGTCATCTTGCCACATTGACAAACCCCCGCCGCAGCGGTGTGGCTAGGTCGTGAACAGATCCGTTGGAATGACGGCGCGAAGGTGGGGATGGGGTGTGGCCCCCTAAGTGCGAACAGGCGCAGAGTCTCTGATGAGAACGAGACTCTGCGCTGCCCGCGATTCTATGCAACTAAGTATTAGGCAGCCGCTGACTTGTGCCAGTGATGGTCGACGTGGGATTTCGCTGCCTCTTCGGAGTGGTACGTCGCGTGGTGGAGATGCCCTTGAGCGGCATGGGCGTGCTGTGCCGCCGATTCGTGGTCGCCCGCCTCATAGTGCTTCGCAGCTTCGCGGTGATGCCGAGCCGCGCGCTCGTGATCTTCGGCTGCCTTGTGATGATGCCCTGCCGCCTGCTTTGACATGGTGCCCTCCAGGCAATCCAGTTCCTGGGCTGCGCGGAGGGAAGCTACGCGGTGATTGTTACAACCGTATGAGGGGACGGGGAATAGTTCTGTCTGCCTGTCGAAAAATATCCTTGTTGCGGGCAGGATCCGGACAAGCCATCGCCCTGCCCCTGCGGTAACCGCGCGGGTGGGGCCCGCCGGTGCGCCTCTATTTGCCCGCCGGAGGGGCGAGTTGGTTGTGGCCGCCCTGAGATTCATCGACGATGGCCTGTTTCAGATCGCCGACGAAGAGATTGCGGTCGGAAGTGACGAAGTCAGCCTTGGGGCCGACATAGATTCCCACCGGTTGCACGACCGTGCCGTTTTTGCGGTTCGAGCGGATGGTGTTGGAGACGAACTTGAGGTCGTGAGTTTCGCCCTCGATGCGGATAGCGTAGCCGGGTGCGCCGGGCCGGCCGTTGTCCTCGATCGTATTGTCCTGGAAGGTGTTGCGGTTGCCGGCGTTGGCCTCCGCCTCGTCGCGGAAGTAAATGCCCGACCGGCCGTTACCACTTACGGTGTTTTTGATAAAGATATTATCCGTGTCCTTATGGCCGATGGAGATGCCGTCCTGGCCGTTGTTCCAGGATTGGTTGCCCTCGTAGCGGGCGTGCTGGACTCGCCAGCAGAGGTACAGTCCGTCCTCCCCGTTGTCGTGCGCGCGGTTGTTCGTGACGATGCCCCGGGCCGCGCCCGTGCCCAGGTGAATCCCCAGCATGGCATTCCCGTAAGCCTCGCAGTTATCCACGACCGGGTCTTCCACGAACTGGGTGCTGATGCCGTCGCCCGGGTAGTTGCGCGCCACACAGTTGCGAATGGTCATACGGTGGGAATGGAAAAAGTA
>PMYF01000081.1 GCA_003171295.1 Acidobacteriota bacterium
CCTGCCCGAAATGCTCGAAGGTGTTGCGCAAAGCCTTCCCTTCGGCCAAAGGGTAATCGAAGAGCGTATCGTCCGCATCAAAGAGTAACCAGGTGTAAGACATATGCTCCTAGCTTATAACGTCCCGAAGGTCTGTACAGGAAAATCAGGACGCATGAAAAAACCTTCAGGACGGTTAAGACCAACTGCTGATCACGTCACTATCAGGCGCTGGGCAGGATATTTCTCGTAGCGTTTCTCTGCCATAACCCGGCGGATGCGATCCACGCCCTCCCAGACCTCGTAAAAGGTGGTGTAAAGCGGGGTCAGGCCGAGACGCAGGTTGTCGGGTTCGCGGAAGTCGGGAAGGACGTTCATCTCCTCGATCAAGGCCCGGTTGATGCGGTAGCCTTCCGGGTGGCGCAGGCTGATGTGTGAGCCACGCTGTTCCGGGAGGCGGGGAGAACCGAGACGGAAGCCGAGTGGGGCGAGCAGAGTGTCGGTCAAATAAATCAAGTATGCGCTTAAAAGAATGGATTTGGCCCGCAAGGACTCCATCCCGGCTTCCAAAAGCGGGTCGAGGGCGGCTTCCATCGCCAGCAATGACAGAATCGGCTGGGAACCGGTCAGGAAGCGTGCCACACCCGTGGCAGGGGTGTAATCCAGGCCAAAGGCGAAAGGTACGTTTTGTCCCCACCAACCCCAGATGGGCGAGACAGCCCGCTCCTGCAAGTCTTTGCGTACGTAGAGAAAGGCCGAGGCGCCGGGGCCGCCGTTCAGGTATTTATAGGTGCAACCGATGGCGAAATCAGCGTTGCAGGCGTCCAGCGCGACCGGCACCGCACCGGCGGAATGGCTAAGGTCCCAAATGACGAGCGCATCGTGGCGGTGGGCGAGCTCGGTGACATAGGCCACTTCGTATAGATAACCACTCTTGAAGGTCACATGCGAGAGCGTCAGCAGGGCAGTGGAATCGTCAATGGCGGCGGCCAGCTCATCCAGGTCGGGAGTAACGTCGCCATCCCGTGAGCCAACGCGCAGGATGGTATGGTGGTCGCCAAGCGAGTGCACAAGACCCTGCAGGATGTACAGGTCGGATGGGAAATTTAGCGTGTCGGTGACGATATGAGTGCGGCCCGGACGCAAGGCCAGGGCGGCTGCGGCCAGCTTAAAAAGGTTAACCGAGACGGTGTCGCAGGCAACCATCTGTCCTGGTGCGGCGCCCACTAACCGGGCAATTTTCTCGCCGATACGGACAGGCGCTTCCCACCAGTTTTCATTCCACCCGCGAATAAGGTCGCGGCCCCATTCATGCTCAACGACAAGCTGGAGGCGTTCCAGGCTGGCGTGAGTCAGGCGCCCGAGCGAGTTGCCGTCCAGGTAGATGAGTCCGGGGTCGGTAATGACGAAGCGTGCGCGAAAAGGGGCAAGGGGGTCGCGGGTATCCAGGTTCTCGGCGAAGGAGCGGGATGATTGGAAGTCCATAGGTGAAATTTACCACAGATACCTTACGGGTACAATGTGAACGCAGATGAACAAGGCTGGAATGTCAGTTTATTTGTGGTTATTCTCAGGTATACTGTTCATGGCGTATTCTGCCAGTGCCGTAATGGTCAGACTGGGATTGACGCCTGGATTGGCAGGCATGACCGAGCCATCGACAATATAGAGGCCGGGGTAATTATGCACCTGAAAAGACTCGTCAATCACGCCCTTGGAAGCATCCTTTCCCATCGGACAACCGCCCAGGATGTGGGCCGTGGTGGGGTAGTTCAGCAGATTCTCGCCCAGCGAACCCATCGAGACGCCGTTGGTTTTTCCGGCAAAGGCACGCGTAACATCATGACCGGCATCCACGCGGGCATTGATCTCGTGCCCAGGTTCAGCCTCGGCGACCAGGCCTTTGCGGAAAAAAGTCAGCAGGTTGCGCCCCAATCGTACATTTAGCCGGTTATCCACATTTTGCATCACCAGCAGGATGGTTACCCGGCGAGCCCAGCCGGGCAGTACCTGCGACCGCAAGAAATCGAGCGGGTGGCGCAGAATCCAGCCAATCGATTTGAGCATACGCACCGGGATGACATGCCCATTGGAGATGAGCGGAGCGGCCAGCATGCGCATCAGGTCGGAGCCCTCCGGGTACCGCACCGGTTCTATACGTGTCACGGAATCGGCGTTGAAGATGGATGTGATGGCTATGCCTTTGGAGAAGTTGACTTTGTTATTACGGGCGACGCTCCCCAACAGGGCTTCCGAGTTGGTGCGGACACGCTCGCCGAGACGGGATGAGAGCTGCGGTAGCGTGCGGGATTGGTCACGGCAATGGAGGAGTAGTCTGAGCGTGCCAATCACGCCTGCAGCAACAATCACGTTGCGTGCCAGGATCGTATGGCTATGCCTGGGGAAAAGTGCGGTTGAGCTCCGGCAGGTGACCTCGTAGCGAGCCCCATCAGAATTGGAATGCTCCAGCGGTCTTATTTCCTTAACTTCCATTTCGGCTAGCACCTGTGTACCCTGTTTTTCTGCTATGTAGAGATAGTTCTTGGGGAGGGTATTCTTGGCATTGTAACGGCAGCCAACCATGCAGCCGCCGCATAATTTACAACCGGTGCGCTGCGGGCCGGCGCCTCCGAAAAATGGATCAGGAGCAGTCTCATTTTCCTTACCGAAATACACTCCCACTTCGATCGGACGGAAGGTGGCGCCCTCGCCTCTTTCTGCAGCTATAGCTTTGAGGGTTTCATCGGCTGACCAGAGGCTGGGGTTATGCACTGCCCCGAGTATTTTTCGAGCAGTTGCATAATGTGGACGCAGGAGTTCGCTCCAGGGCAATGGCTCCTGCCAGGCCGGAGTGGCGAAAGTGTCATCGGTGGGGATTTCGAGCACGTTGGCGTACCCCAGGCTGCCACCGCCCACGCCAGTGCCATGCAGGACCATCATGCCTTTCAGCAGGCTTATTTGCAGGATACCGAAGGAACGGATTGCCGGGACCCACAGGTATTTCCAGAAGGACAAGTTGGTCCTGGCAAAATCCTGGTCACGGTAGCGCTTGCCTTTCTCGATGATAAGGACAGAATAGCCCTTTTCTGTCAGACGCATGGCCGAGACGGAGGCTCCGAAACCGGAACCGATGATGAGGTAATCGAAAAGTTGTCGAAAATCTTTCACGCTGCCTCCTCTGCCTGAGTGCTGACAGCTGAACGCTGATAGCTGACCGCTGATAATAGAACACAACTCCCTCTCCAAAGTTATGGAAAGGGAGTCGGGGTAGATAAGGATCCTACTTATGGGACAACTGGCGCGTGGAATTCGGCCGTCCAAAGCCCGGAGCCCGGATTCTTTTCGTAGCTAACCGAAGCAGTGGTGAAGACCAACACCCAAGTATGGCCGGGTGCCAGCGGGAACGGATTGCCTTTGGCATCGGTAAAACGGATCGGGCGCGCGAGGTGCGTTTGCTGCTCATAACTCTGGGCGACGGTGTTCCAGTAGATGTGATACACCTGCCCGTTGCGGAACAAATCACTGGGACCCATGTTGCCGGTCTGCAGGTTGATATCCATCAATGTCTCGGCATGGGCGATATATTGCACATGCATAACGATCACATTGTCGTAGAGGAGCTGCTGGTCAGTCAAACGATCAGTTTGTGGGGAGAAGTCCAGCGGGGTATCGGGCAGATTGGCGAAACGTTGATAGCTTCCCGAGAGCGAGTCGTAGCGGAACAAAGACTGGTTTTGCCAGTTCCAGAGGGCGTTCACCTGGCTGGCTGGCGCGCCGCCGGATGGGGGAGTTGCGTCGAAGATATTGCCGGAATAATTGATCGGATAACTTGTCTTATTGTTCTCAGCCAGACTGTGCAAATCGATAATATTTAGAAGGGCATCGTTGACACTATTATCGTCCCCAAAGACGTATTTGCAACCAGGTACCTGGGCCAGTACAGACGGGTCGCCGCTGGCGGAGACAATACAACCGCCCTGGAAGAATTTACCTATTTTTCCGTATGGCAAGCGCATGGAGCGGATCGGACCGACTTCGGGAGGGGGCAGTGCAGCGTTATTTTCGGAGGTGTCAGGGTTGGATGCGGGTGTACCAGGCCCAACTGTGGAGGTGGGTTCCGTGGGAGATGCCACCTGAACATATCCGGCGTCCCAATCCAGGTCGGTGGTGGAGGGGGTGATGTCACCGGAAAACCCGGTGAGAGGGTTAACATCGCTGTCCAGGTTGTCCAATCCCACATTTGGAGATGTGAAGTCAAGACCATTGGACTTTTCGTAGCCGAGAACGTATGTTTGACCGGCATCCACATTGAAGCCGTAGAAGCCGTTGGAGTCAGTAGAAGTGGTCTGGAGTGTATTCCCATTGGCATTGTAGAGGGTTACACAAATTCCAGCAATGCCCGGTTCATTCGGATCCTGGATTCCATTCATGTTGGCATCCAGCCAGACGCGGTTGCCAAGCACGATTGCTCCAGAAACGAATGGGTCGGTGCGGACCTTGCAGGAGCCATTCAGCCTCGGCGTCACTTGCGGCTCCTCGCCATAGAAAGCAGACAAGAAACGGCTTTCGCCATAGCCGATATAGATTTCAAATGTCCAGGGTGCAAACGAAAGACCTGCTTGCGGTCGGGCTGAGACCGGGAAGTTCGGAATGGAAATGAGAATGGCCGGCAGTTCAAGCAGGGATGGGTCAACCACGGGCAAGCCGGTCAGAGGGTTGATTCCAGGAGGAAAATCGGCAAGCTGTGGGCCAACCTCCCGTGATACGCCGGTTGATTGCTGCGTGGGGGTGAAGGTTGGAGCGGAAGTCGGCACGAGCGTATCGG
>PMYF01000190.1 GCA_003171295.1 Acidobacteriota bacterium
CCGTTGTGCTGCGAGAGTGTCGTCAGCGCGTCCGGGTGAATGGACCCCGCGGATCACGTTCGGTGACCAAGTTGGAGGCTGCAATGATGCAACTGGCGAACAAGGCAGCGCAAGGGGATATTCGCTCTCAGCGCGAGTTCATCTCGCTGGCCCGAACGTCAGAAGAGGCTGCCAACTCGGAGGTTTCAACATTTATTCCGCACGAGATGGACCAAAAGGTCATGGAAGACATTCTGCGGCGCATGAAAAGTATCAGCGCCGACACCACATCCACCAACCCAGAACCCAAGACGGAGGAATCGTAATGAGTGCTTCAAGCGGATTTTCCGCAGACGAATATCAAGTCATCCTACGGAATGACCTGACGAGCTTCATCGAACGCTCCTTCCTGGAGCTCAACCCACAAACCACCTTCATGCCCAGCCCATACATTGAGCTGCTTGCCTCAACCCTGGAAAAATGCCGAACCGGTAAAATGAAGCGCCTGATCATCAACCTGCCTCCGCGCACTTTGAAATCGCACGCCGCCAGCGTCGCCTTCCCCGCCTGGCTGCTCGGGCATGATGCCTCAAAGCAAATTATCTGTGTAAGCTACGGACAGGATCTGGCCGACAAACACGCGCGAGATTGCCGAACACTGATGTCGAGCACGTTCTACCGAAGCCTCTTTCCTGGGACCGTACTCTCGCAGGAGAAAAAGGCCGTCGAAGATTTTATGACAACGAGGCAAGGCTTTCGGCTCTCTGTTTCTGTTGGTGGGCNNCCATATCATCATCGTCGACGATCCGCTCAAGCCGGAGGATGCTTTTTCGGAAGCTCAGCGCACGAAGACCAACGACTGGTACTTCACCACATTGTTGAGCCGGCTGAACAGCAAGGAAAACGGCGTGATCATCATTGTGATGCAGCGGTTGCACCAGGGGGACCTCGTTGGCGAGGTAACGGACCGCGAACACTGGGATATGCTATCGCTCCCTGCCATCGCCGAGCAGGACGAGAGCTATCCCATTGAAGGCCCGTTGGGAAACCATCTCTACGTGCGCAAGGCAGGGGAGGCCTTGCATCCGGAGCGCGAGTCGTTGGAAGCACTGCAACAGATGCGGCAAACGCTTGGAGAATACCGCTTCCAAAGCCAGTACCAACAATGCCCCACATCGCGCGAGGGTGGCGTGATCAAGAGGGAGTGGATTCGCTACTACGAAACGGCGCGGCGGCCGGATATGGAGTGCGTGCTGCAAAGCTGGGACACGGCAAACAAGGGCGGCGAGTGCAACGACTACAGCGTCTGCACCACCTGGGGAACGCGAGAGGGGAACTTCTATCTGCTTGACGTGTTCAGAAAGCGGTTGAACTTCCCAGATCTAAAACGTGCAGCCCTTGACCTTTTCCGCGAATATGCCCCGAGCAAGCTTCTGATTGAAGACAGGGGCTCCGGCACATCGCTGTTTCAGGAGCTCAAGTCTGAATACGTCTGGTGCCTGGAGGCCTACAACCCTCAACAAGGCAGCGACAAACTGGTGCGCCTAGAGAAGCAGTCGGTCAAGTTTGAGAATGGCAGAGTATACCTGCCTAAACAGGCGCCGTGGCTCGATGATTACATACAGGAGATTACGGGCTTTCCCGGCACCAAGCATGACGATCAAGTGGATTCAACCTCGCAGGCACTGGATGTCTTGGAGAAATATGCATTTCTTAACAACAAACACCCGTTTCGCTGGCCAATTCGGGGGTACGAAACCTGCTAGATGTGGCGCTCTTTCTGCAGATGTTGCTCTGGTTTGAGTAAAGCTGGATGATTACTGGCCACCTGCCCAGTTGCCAGAATTTTTCTCTCACGTTGTCCACAGTTCGCTTGACTTTTTGCCCCCGGCGAGCGGCTAACCGATCGGTCGCTCAATGGGGGCCTGTCGTGCGTATAAAGGCCANNGCAGGTGTCCGAGAGGCTGGAGGTCGAGATTGCAGCACTTCCGAAGATGAATCTGGCCCAGTTGCAGGCAAAGTGGCGGCGGGTTCTGAAACAGGCCCCGCCATCCCACATTCGTAAGCAGCTCCTAGTACCGTTGCTCGCCTACAAGCTGCAGGAGCAGGCCTTTGGCGGTCTGAAGCCGGAGGTCAAGCGCCGCCTTCGGGAACTGGCCGCGGGCCTCCATCGGGATTCCAAAAAGACCGCCGCGCAGCGCAGGGACCCGCTGCGGATCAAGCCGGGAACCAGGCTGATTCGCCAGTGGGAGGGTAAGACGTACCACGTCACCGTGGGCGAGGCCGGCTTCGAGTACAACGGAGAACGCTACAAGAGCCTCTCCGCGATCGCCCGGCTGATCACCGGTACCCGCTGGTCAGGGCCCCTGTTCTTCGGTCTCAAGGGGCATCGCTCATGAGCACCTTGCAGAAACGCTCGATCCGCTGCGCTGTCTATACNNACGCGCAAATCCTCCGAGGAAGGGCTTGAGCAATCCTTCAACTCGCTCGATGCCCAGCGCGAAGCCTGCCAGGCCTACATCCTCAGCCAGCGCCAGGAGGGCTGGCGTGCGATCGACGCCCATTACGATGACGGGGGCTATTCGGGTGGCTCGATGGAGCGTCCCGGTCTCAAGAGCCTTTTGGCGGACATCGAAGCCAAAAAGATCGACACGGTTGTCGTCTATAAGGTGGATCGGCTGACACGCAGTCTGGCCGACTTCGCCAAGATCATCGAGGTCTTCGATGCCCGCGGCGTAAGCTTCGTCTCCGTCACCCAGCAGTTCAACACCACCTCTTCGATGGGCCGGCTGACCCTCAATGTCCTGCTCTCCTTTGCCCAGTTCGAGCGAGAGGTGACGGGTGAGCGCATCCGCGACAAGATTGCCGCTTCAAAGCGAAAAGGCATGTGGATGGGCGGTCCTGTACCTCTCGGCTATGACATCAATGACCGCCACCTGATCCTCAATGAAAAGGAAGCCGAACAGATCCGCGAGATCTTCCGGCTTTATCTCGAAATCGGCTGTGTGAAACAGTTGAAGGCGTACCTCGACAAGCGCGGGGTGAAGAGCAAGATTCGGGTCGGCCGCTCGGGCCGCAGTTCGGGTGGAGCGGAATACTCCCGGGGCGCCCTCTACAAGATCCTGCAGAACCGGATCTATCTGGGAGAGATCCCGCACAAGGGACAATCGTATCCTGGAGAGCACTCAGCCATTGTCGATCGCGAACTGTGGGAGAGAGTGCGAACACTGATGGCCGAAAACGTTCGTGCCCGCCGCCACGGCACAAACGCCAACGCCCCCAGCCTTCTGCGCGGATTGCTTTACGATGAAGACGGGAGTCGCTTCACCCCGTCCCATGCGGTCAAGCGTGGCAAGCGATACCGGTATTACGTATCGCAGAGAGTCATCGAAGACGCAGCCTCGGCATCGGTGCAGCCTGGCAGAATTCCGGCGCGAGAACTCGAAAAAGTAGTCCTGAACGAGCTCAAGAGCTTCTTCTCCTCTGCGGACCAGGTGGTCAGTGCTCTCGCCGATGCTGACGATGATCT
>PMYF01000811.1 GCA_003171295.1 Acidobacteriota bacterium
GTGAGCGGGCTGATGCGGGGGACAAAACTCTTTTCGTACCATTCCCGTCCTCGCCAGCGCAGCAAGACGAAACGCGTGAGCATCCCGGCCAAGAACGGAACACCCAGATAAAAAAAGACACTTTGCGCAATCTGCCGCATCGAGACGTTGACGATCATCCCCTTCAAACCGATCCAGGGAGGCAACACGGTGATGAACAGCCAGGCATAAACGGAGTAAAACAGCACCTGGAAAACAGAATTGAAGGCCACCAATCCGGCAGCGTATTCGGTGTCTCCCTTGGCGAGTTCGTTCCACACAATCACCATGGCGATACACCGCGCCAGGCCGATCATGATCAGACCCACCATGTATTCGGGATAATTCCGCAAGAAGGTGACGGCCAGNNTTCCGAAAGACCTCCCCAAGCTCTTCGTAGCGGACCTTGGCCAGAGGCGGGTACATCATCAAGATCAGACCCACCGCAATAGGAACCGACGTCGTCCCCACCTGAAAGGCGGTCAGGCCCCGAACGAGACCCGGCAGGAAATAGCCGGAAGCCACACCCAGGGCCATGGCGAGAAAGATCCAAACGGTAAGATATCGGTCAAGGAATGAGAGTTGGCGTGCCAGGGGTTGAGACATCTCCAATGGCCTTTCACTTTTGATTTATCCAACCGCAAGATAAGTCTCGAATGAATTGCTTCGCGCGCCCGCGGGGGACGCAGCCCTACGCGGCGTGCTTCTTCGCCCGCACGAATGCGCTCATGAACTTGCCATCCACGAGAGGCGCGATTGCCTCCACGTCGATTCCCTTGCTCGAAAGCAGTTCACGCGCATCCTCCACGCGGTAAATTCGAGTCGGCTCGATACTGACAATTTCAAATCCCGCCTGGGTCAGTTTCGCAAGGTACTCGTTTTCTTCGAGCGCCCCGGCCATGCAACCGACCCATAGCTCCACGCTCCGGCGAATCTCGGCGGGTACCGCCCCGCGCACCACGATGTCCGAGACCGCAAAACGGCCGCCGGGCTTGAGCACGCGAAAGGCTTCCCGCAATACCCTGTCCTTGTCGGCGGAAAGGTTGATGACGCAATTCGAGATGATCACATCCACAGAATCATCAGGAAGGGGAATGTTCTCAATTTCACCTTTCAAGAACTCCACGTTTTCCACGCCTGCTTTTTGCTGGTTGGCGCGGGCCAATGCCAGCATCTCATCCGTCATGTCCAGACCATAAGCCTTGCCCGACGGGCCCACCCGCTTGGCTGACAGTAGAACGTCGATGCCGCCGCCCGACCCCAGATCGAGCACGGTCTCGCCGGGTTTGAGTTCGGCCAGAGCGGTGGGGTTACCACAGCCCAGCGAGGCCTGCAGTGCCTCTGCGGGGATCTGGCTCGTTTCGCTGCCCTCATAGAGATTCGAAGAGATGGGGTCGGGGCAGCCTTCCACCGCCGGTGCCGCGCCGCAGCAGGAACTCCCGCCCTTGATAACGCGCAAGGCTGCCTGGCCGTACCTCGCTTTCACAACTTCCTTCAGGTTTTGTGGGCTCATTTGCTTTTCCTCTCCGGGCCGCACCTGGGTGCCTGCCCAATCGCGACGAGTTCGCCGGGCGCAATGGCCCGGTTGCGAGTGCAACACTCGGCATATAAGAAGTTCATGATCTCCTGCAAAGCCTCAGTGTTGGCTGTGTACCACAAGAACGTACCCTCGCGCCGTACCCTGACCAACTCCTCGTTCTTCAACTTCTCAAGATGGTGCGACAGCGTGGAGCCGGGGATCTCCACCTCATCCTGGATATCGCCGACCACCAACCCCTGCGGGTGGGCCGTCAAGAGAAGTTGCATGATGCGCAGTCGGGGCTCAGCACCCATGGCGGCGAACATGTCGGCATAGCGGGTGACTTGTTCCGTGCTTTTGTGGTTCTTCATAATTCGATGATACCGGAAATACGAAATAATACAAGTAATTTCCCGGTCTGCCAAGCCCCGGCGTTAGGCACTCGGGGCTGCCAGAATCGGCGCAGCGGGCTGCGATTCAAGCCGATCGTATGGGCCCGAGGGGTTTAACGGGGATTTCTCACCACGCCATGGGTCAGTGAGCGCGGAGCCAATCCTCCATGGCTTTCGGGACGTTCGTATCCAGGGGTTCAACCTTGACTTCCAGCGCTCCCGAACCCTGCGCCGCCTCATACGCCGCACGCGTTGATGCCAAGGCTTCCGCCGCCTCTTGCTGCGGCAGCTTGCGCGTCAAGGGGTCCTGCGGGTTCATGACCAGCAGAGGCCGCGGCGCGAGGGCAGCGAAGATGTCCGGGAGGTCGAAATCCTGCAGCGCGCCGGGCAAGAGGACATAGGCGGGCTGCTCGTACAATTCCGCGGAGGCGAGCGCACCGTATGACGCGGGAATTCCTTCCACGGCCGTCGCCGAAATCCCGGGGTCCAGCGCAGCGGCGAAGAGCGCCGTAGTTCCGGCCCAGCCTCGGCCCGCCATCGCCACGCGCTGGGGGTTAACATCCGCCCGCGTACGCAAATAGCGGACAGCGCCCAGCGCGTCGCTGGTGCGCATTCCCAGGAGCGGCCGTCCCAGCAGGAACGCTGCGTAAGCAAAGTCGGCGTCCCTCCCATCGCGGGGCAGGAAGTAGTCTTCCCCTGACTCGCGCACGCTGCGAGCGGCCCAAGTCTCTCCGAAACCGCGCACGTCCACCACCGCCACAACCAACCCCTGCCCGGCCAGCGAGGCGGCGAGGACCGGGCTGTCGCGTTCTTCCAGCCGATCGCGCAGATAGACGACGGCAGCGGCCGGGCCGTGCAGCCCCTGGCGGTGAATCACCCGCGTCGGAACCGAGATGCCGGGTTCGGTCTCGAGCTGCAACTTCTCCACCACCAAGTCCCCCACTTCGGTCTGGGCGAGGAGTTTCGCCGCCGGGCGCGCCGGGCCATCGGAAAGCGCCAGACGGCTCCGGATTTTCCCGGCAAGTGTGGCGCGGAAGTCCGAGGCCCGCCGTCGCGCCTCCAGTTGGCGCAATTCCTCCTCCGCCTTCCCACGGTTAAAGTCGTAAACCCGCTTCCCGCCCAGCGAGGTGATCACCTGGCCGGTGGGTGTGCATTCCAAAGTCGCGTCCTTCTCCGTAACGATTTCCGGCTCGTGGGCCTCAGCCTCCAGGCCTTTCAGCCAGTGGTCGAACCACGTGTAAGTGGCCTCGCGCAGAGGCTGGCTATACATATGGCGGTGATCAAACTCCACCATCTTGATGCGCTCGGGCACACTGAGTTTCTGATACAGAGATTGGATTTCGGCAAAAGTCCGGCGCGTTCCTTCAATGGGGAAGAAGTCCCGCGCGGCTGCGCCGATCAGGACGGGCCGGGGAGCGATCATGCCCAGGAATTCTGTGTGGTCGAGGCCCGCCGCCACGAGACCGGGAATATCCTGCTCCGGGTCGGCTTCCACATCCAGGCTGCGCGCTTCAATCTTCTTAGGCAAGGAAGTAATGAACGTGACAATGGAGGCCACCTTGACGCGCGGATCGAGCATGGTGATGTAAGTGGTCAGCGTGCCGCCCCCGGAGCTGCCGGTCACGCCGAGGCGCGAGGCATCCACTTCCGGAAGACTCGTGAGGTAATCGAGACCGCGAATTCCATCCCAGATGAAGTAGCGCGCCAGGTTCTGCCCCAGCAAGGTTTCCTGCAGTCCCGCCATAGCGTGCTGGTTGTCGGTGCCCTTCAAGAAGGATTCATGATGAAGGAAGTCCCAGTACTGATACCTCTCACCTTGGCCCATCGGATCGTAGCTCAGCACTACGTAACCGCGTTTCGCGAGCCCGATGAAAAGATGCTGGTACACGTCATAGGCTTTGCCGTTGGCGGAATGGCCACACGGCGCGAGCACGGCCGGGAACGGACCCCGGCCCGGGGTCGGGAGATAGAGGTTTGCGGTCACATAGTATTCGGGCAGGCTCTCGAAGATGACCTTGCGAATGACATATCCCTCGCGCTGAATCTCCCCGGTCACGCGCGCGTGGAGGGGCGAGCGCTCGGCCGGCAAGCCTCCGATCAATTCCAGGAACTTTCGCCGATTGGCTTCCTGCCAATTGTGGAAATCGGCTTCCGTCTGGATCCGGTTGAAGCGCGCCAGACGATTCTGGGTGGCGTCCTGGGCAAGCTTATTCAAATAGGCCGGCAGCATCTCGTGCATTTCGGCCTCCCCGGGTGTGCCCTGCCTCACCCGGAGGTCCGCCGGCGTCAGCGGCGTTTGGCCGCCAATGATCTGTGATGCTCCAATGAATATCCATATCAATAATATGTAGTGACGCATGTACTGCATCGGAATCCTCCAGCCAGCTCTTTCATTCGTTGGCAACCTGGGA
>PMYF01000115.1 GCA_003171295.1 Acidobacteriota bacterium
CGGAACCATAGGGCGAAGGGAGTGCTGGTCCGCGCTACTCTCGCTGCCCCTTGTACTTCTGGGGCTTCTCCTGAGCAACCTGCTCCGTCTAAGGGTCGACCATCGGCATTTCCGGTTTCTCACTTTCCTCCTCATCCTCATCGCGGGCACTCTCGCCCTGGTCTCCGGGCTTCTCGAAATCGTACGATAAACATCTCCGAAGGCATCCCACCTGATTCTTGCCAACTTCCTTCAAACTCACTATACTAGAATCACTGCTGCATTGACCGATTGGAGGGAATTGCATGAATGGAGCGGAACTCCTTGTAAAAACCGCTGTCGCATCGGGGATCGAGGTTTGTTTCATCAATCCGGGTACTACGGAGATGCTGTTGGTGAGGGCTCTCGACGCAGTGCCGGGCATCAGGACTATGCTTGGGCTCTTCGAGGGTGTCTGTACAGGCGCCGCGGACGGCTATGGGCGCATCCTGGGCAGACCGGCTATGACCCTGTTCCACCAGGGACCGGGATTGGCAAACGGCATCGCCAACCTGCATAATGCGCAACAGGCTCGGACACCCGTGTTCAACGTCATCGGTGACCATGCCACCTGGCACCGCGCGGAAAACCCCTCCTTTCACCTGGATATCGAGGCCCTGGCTGCGACCGTTTCGGGATGGTACCGCAAAACCGAATCGCCGGAAACAGTCTCTCGCGACGTGGTGGAGGCTATTGCCGCGGCATTGTGCGGACAAATAGCGACTCTGACCGTGCCGCAAGACTATCAAGTAGCTACATCAAGTGACCACGTGGTGGACCTGGCCCGCTTCGCGCTGGAGACGGTTGATCAAGCCACCATCGAGGGGGCGAGACTGCTATTGCGGAAGCACTCGACCTCGGCGCTCATGCTCGGAGGAAAGGCCCTGAGCAGAAGCGGCCTCGCCGCTGCGGCCCGTATCAAGNNGCGCGGGCATGCCCGTCGTGCAGCGCACTTTTCACCTCCCCGGCCGGCAGGAAATGCTCAAATATCGGGGCGTAGTCCTTGCGGGTATGGAGGAACCGGTGACATTCTCCGGCTGGCAGGGCTTCGACAGCAGAATCCTCAAAGGAGAGCAGGAAAAGATTGCCCTCGCGACTCCCCAGCAGGACGTCGTGGAGGCACTGGAGCGGCTGGCTGAAGCGCTTGGCGCACCCGACAGCTCACATCTGCCGGCCGGGCTGATCGCTGAATTGCAGCCGCCTGACGTGCCCGAAGGCAGACTAACCGCCAATAAGGCCTGCCAGACAGTGGCAGCCCTCCAGCCTGAAGGCGCGATCATCGTGGATGAAGGCATCACCTCTACGTGGGATTACTACCCGATGACACCGCGAGTGGCACCCCACTCCATTCTCACTGCGGCCGGCACCACGATCGGGTGGGGAATGCCCTGCGCGACGGGGGCAGCCGTCGCATCCGGCGATCGGCCGGTTATCAACCTGCAAGCCGATGGCAGCGCAATGTTCACGGTACAGGCGCTCTGGACTCAAGCTCGGGAAGCGCTCAACGTAACCACCCTCATCTTCGCCAACCGGAGGTATAATGCCTTGCGTAACCAGCTTGTCCGGGAAGGCGTCACATCACCCGGCCCCACCGCAACGAGAGTCATCGAGCTGGATCATCCCACGATCAACTGGGTCAACGTCTCCCGGGGACTCGGGGTACCGGCTGTCTCCGTTGGTAGAGCTGAAGACCTGGCGCGGGAATTTCGCACTGCGCTCGCGGAACCGGGTCCGCACCTTATCGAGATGGTCCTGCATCCGGAGGGATAAAGTCATCCGCCAACTTTCCGATAACTCCCATAGGGGTGCGTTTGCCCACGCACGCCAAACCAGCCATGGCGGACAACCAACAGTGGTATTATCAGATAGATTCCCACGGCCCGTTCCCCCTCGTCAGAGGACCGGTTTCGCTGGAGGAGGTGGGAGTCCTTATCCACAAAGGGACTATCCGGAGCGACACACTCGTTCGATTCGGCCTTGAAACGCGCTGGTATGCCGCGTCCAGGTTTGTGCTCCTGAAGCGGTTCCTTGAGCCTGTGCCATCCCACGCAAAATCGCCTTCAAGGAAATTGCCGCTCATCGGACTCGCCGCTGCGATCCTCGTCCTCGTAATTGTCTGCTATCCGAGAGCACGAGAAATGGTGCCGAAGTATGATCTACTGCCATTGCCGGAGCGGGCAATGGCATCTCCATCTCAGGGGGCGCGCTTCTCCGTAACAGGAATCATCCAATGCACAAACAGAGCGCGGGCGGAAAATAGAGGGCTTCCGCCACTTTCCGAGAACAGAGTCCTCGATGTAATAGCCTCTGAACGTGCCGACGACATGATCCAAAAGCAGTATTTCTCACATTATTCGCCGTCGGGAGAAGGGGCTACCGACGTGGCGCAGCGGGCAGGTTATCCTTACAAACACCTGGGTGAGAACATAGCCATGGGCGCCTTTCAGACTGATGAAAAGATTGTAACGGCATGGATGCAGAGTCCCGGACACCGGCAGAACATCCTCTCTGAGGGATGTTCTGAAATAGGTGTGGCCGTGAAGAGAGGCCGGATGAAGGGGGAGGAAGTTTGGTTGGCAGTCCAGATATTCGGCGAGCAGTCACCACCTGTTGCAGCCGATTCTGCGGCCCGGCGCACTCCGATGTATGCTTCAACGAATTCCAGCGATCAGCAACGAAGAACGTGCCAACCGCCGGAAGAATCGTTATTGGACGAGGTCACGAAAGCGAAGGCAGAACTGGATACACTGACCGAGCAGGCGGCTTCACTCCATAAGCAAATCTCTGCCGATAAATCCGGCGGAGCC
>PMYF01000548.1:0-17036 GCA_003171295.1 Acidobacteriota bacterium
CAACGCATCAGCCCCCCGCGCGCGAAATAGACGACTCCGGACTCGATACGCGTCCTTCCCCCCAAAGTGTAAGTCTCGGTAAACTCCGCGCGCAGGCTTCGCACTTCGTGATAGCTCGATTCAAACTCTCGCACGTATCCGTCCACCGTGGTGGGTGGCACAGCCGGCTTCTGCGCCTGAGCCACCAAACCGCATGAGCATGCCAGGACCAGGACGACTAACCATAATTTCTCACAAAGGGCTGGGAAGGGCAGGCCTTCACAGGCGGCGGAAAAACCACCAAAACTGTCATCCTGAGGAGCCGCAGGCGACGAAGGAACTCGTATGTTCGTGAAAATGCGCAGGGCGAGATTCTTCGCTTCGCTCAGAATGACAGCAGGGAAGCGTTTTTCCGCAGCCTGTTCGGCCCCGCCGGAGTGCCCGCGTTCATTTGTTGGAAGGGTTGACATGGGATAAGTTTGACTTGAGCCGATCGAAGGCACTCCTCGCCTCCGGGTTGAGCGGGTCAAGGCGCAGGCCCGCCTGGTAATGCGCCAGAGCCTCCCCCTCGCGGCCCGTGGATGCCAGGATGGCGGCCAATCCAAAATGCGCGTGGCTGTCGGCGTCATCCAGAGCGAGGGCTTGCCGATAGGCTTGCTCCGCCACGTCCCGTCGCCCCAGTCGCACGTTGGTATCACCAATCCCATCGTACGCCGTGGTGTTGGCGATGCTGGCCACTGACGCGCGGAACTGCTCCTCTGCCTCTCGCCAACGGCCGTGGGTAAAATAGAAGTGTCCCAGTTCATTGCGTGTCTGGACGCTCAAGGGAGCCAGGACCGCCGCCGCCCGCAACTGCAACTCGGCCTCAGGGATCTTGCCGGTCTCCTCCTCAACCCGCCCGAGGTTCAGGTGGGCGTCGGTAAAGTTCGGGCGTAGCCGCATGGAACGCTGGAAGCAGTCAACCGCATCGCCATACTGTTTCTTGCGCGCATAGACGAGCCCCAGGTTGTTGAGCAGCAAGGCGCTATGGGGGGAGGTGGGGAGCGCCGCCCGCCACTCGCGCTCCGCCGCGTCAGGCTGCATATGGTTCCAGTAGACCGCGCCCAGGTTGATTCGCAGGCCGGCGGCTTCCGGCTCTGCCGCCAGAGTTGCGCGATAGTAAGTGATCTCATCCCTCCAATCGCGATTGCGGGTGACGATGCGGACCGCGGCCAGTACGCCGACCACGCCTAGCACTATGCCGAGCGCCGCGCCCCAAGCAGGCCTACGACCGGCAGCCTGCGCCCGGATTCGCAGTATACCCCACGCTGCCACCCAGCAGAATCCCACGGAGGGAAGATAGAGATACCTTTCCGTGAATACGTTGGGGCCCAGCCAGCGCGAATTCAGAACCGGAGCGAGAGTCAGGAAGAGCCAGACGATGCCAAAAGAAATCGGGAGGGAGCGCTTCCATAGAGCCCCCCAGGCGACCACGCACAAGCCTAGCGCTGCAGCTCCCACCAGGACCCGCGGGTCCAGCAGCGACACGCTCTTGTGGAAAGCNNTAATAGGCGCTCAGGTGAACCGGCCAGAGCACCTTCCACAAATACTCTCCCGCCAAAGCGAAACCGGAGAGAATGGCTTCGTACCATGAGACGTGGAGGGTAAGAAGCACCGGGGCAAAAGCTCCAAAGAAACGGATCCGAAATAGCACGTAGGCAACGACCAGCAACCACAAAACGCCGTAACGAGCCAGTTTCTGGCGCGCCGTAGTCGATTCGCGGTCGTCACGATAGAAATGCTCATAAACCGTCGCCACCAGCGGCAAAGTCACCGCTGCCTCTTTGGAGAGCAGCGCCATTACGAAACTGCCTGCCATGCCCAGTTGCGCCAGCTCGGAACGTGTACCGTAGGGTTTCGCGCTCCCCAGGAAAAACCAGAAGGCGGCCAAATAAAACACAGCCAACTCTAAATCCGTCACCGCCGACACCCAGGCCACGGATTCGGTATGAATGGGGTGCAGCGCAAACGCTGCCGCCGCCACAAAGCCCAGCCACAGATTCTGGAATAATTGCTTCGTCAACCCGAACAGAAGACACACCATGAGGACGTGCAACAGCAGGTTGGCCAGATGAAATCCATAGGGGAGAAGCCCGAACAGTTTGTAGCAGAGCAGAAAACCCAGGATGCTGATCGGCCGATAGTAGTTCGTGGCTCCTCGCGCACCGAGATGTGCCAGGATTCGCGTGCTGAAAATATCACCGACATGCCCGAAGCTGCGGATATAGGGGTTGGTTAAAACCTCGTTGTTGTCGTCATAGACGAATCCGTTTTGGAGGGAGTTGATGTAGGGGACAACAGCCAGCAGGAGAAGCAGGGCAAGCAGCCCGGCAGTCGAACTAGTTCCCCGCCCTGCGGGGCGCTCCCAAGATTCCGCCGCGCCCGGGGGAGCGCCCGGAGATAGTCCGGTCATTGCTCCTCCTCCACTTTTTCGCCGGCTTCCGCCTCGCGGGATTTGGGCAGCCAGGGCAGGCGCTCCGTCCAGCTTGCCGGAAGGGGCAACGGCACAGGGATTTCGCCAAAACGGCGGAAGAGCCAATTAGCAAGCAAGAAGGAGAGGGGGGCAAGGATCAAGCCCGCCAAAACATCAACCAGGTAATGATAGCGAAGATAGATTGTGGAGAACCAAAGGCTGAGGATGAGGGGCGACAAAATCCAGAACAGTCTCTTGGAGTTACGGTAAGTGTAAAGCCAGACGACGAAGGAGATCGCCACATGCATGCTGGGGAAAACATCCCGGCGGATGCGTGCGAAGTCCATGAAATCCACTTCGCGATTGAATAGCCCCAGGGATTGGCGCAGCGGAACTGTGTACTGATTACGAAGAGTATACATGGGGCCGATGGCGGGGACGAGCAGATACCCCAGCAGGCCCAGGAACGAAACCACCATGAGGCCGCTCATCATTTCGCGAAAGCGGGCCCGGTCGCGACAAAGATAGAGAAAGCAGGCGACCAAGGGTATGTTCACGATGTGGTAGAAGTATGCAAACTCCATCCACGCCGTGAGCCACGGGGAGACGATTCGCTGCAGAACCAGGCTGGCTTGAAAACCGAAAAGCCGCTGATCGATCGCGACGAGCGCCTGGTCGCGATCCGTCGTCACGAGCAGCAGGGTCGCGTCACCCCAAAGGGAGTAATACATCAGCAGGATCACTAGAAAGGGAAACCAATCCCGGACGATTTCCCAATACGGCCGGACGAAATCCAACGGCCCTTGAGTCGAGACCGCACGTTCAGTCTTCCCCGCCACAAAGTAATGCACGAGTTCCTTCGCCAACAACAGTGCGACGGCCGGAATGATAATGAGAACATCGGCAGGACTGAGGTTTTGCCGCACCAGCCCGCGGGAAAGGATTCTCAAGAGGAGGGTGATCAGGAAGAAAGCAAGTGCGACCGCATCTTCCAGGCGGACGGGAAGCGTGAGGCGGGATCTACTGATCATAGAGCCCCCTCAGCGCTTCGAACCTTTGCCGTACCAGCGCCGGGAATGGGAATTTCGCCGTCTCGTCAATTACCGCCAGGGCCTGCTGCCGCTGCCCGGCTAGATAATAGGCGCGGGCGAGACCCTCCACGGCCGCTTGGTGATTTGGAAAAAGCTGCAGGACAGACAGATAAGTCTTTTCCGCGTCGGAATAATTCTTCGCGGCAGTGTCCGCCAGACCCTGCAGGATGTAAGGCGCAGCGTAGGAAGGGTTCTGACGGATCAAGCGTGTGGTCGTCTGAAGAACCTGATCGTATTGGCCAAGCAGGAAGGAGCAGAGGGCGAACTGGTACTCGTCCACCTCGTCCGGGCTGCCGCCACTCAGCTTCCGGACCGCCGGTTCGTCATCCCGCGCGGACTGGAACTGATGCAACCGCATCTTACTTTGTACCAAAGCTCTCCAATAATGCAGGTCGCCGGGGCGCAAGGTAACGGCTCGTACCGCGTTTCCGTAAGCCTTTACCAGCTCTCCCCGGCCCAGATTACTGTAACAGGTCCACATGTAAACTTCTGCCGCGACGTCGTTGCCGGCAGCCCACGCTCCCGCCGTGACTAATCCCAGGACAAGCACATAGAGAGCCGGCGCGATCCAAACGCGGCGCGACCGGAGGTTGGCGATCGCCTGAGCAGAGAAAAGGCCCAGGAACGCCAACCCGAGAATCTTGACAGCCTCCCAGAAAATGAAACGTATGACTTCCACGCCAACTCCCCCCGTCCTCCGGACATTCCTTCCTTGTGGCAAGTCTGAGGGCGGTCGCCGCCACCTGCCCGTTTGCTTCCACCCTCCCCGGGCATCCCCTATTGCAGAAGCCCGAGGTCGACCTTGCTCTTGAGCCCCAGGCGTGCCCGGCCATTCGGCCCGAGGGTGAAAGGTTCGCCCGAAGGGTCAAGGGGAATGTCCCGCAAATACCCCCTCGCAATCAGGTCGCGCAGGGAGCGGGGTTCCCGGCCTTCCCTTTGCCGGTAAATGGCCAGCAAGCCGTCAAGCTTGTTCAACACCTCTTGCGCATCGAGGGCCGCCAAATGCGACTCCGCACTGTGCCGCATGGATTCGTTGTCGCCCGTGCGCGCTATCTCTGACCAAAGGAGGCGCGAAGTTTGAATCGCGCCGCCTCGCGCTGCCACGGAGGCGGCGAGAGCCCGCATCCAAGGCAGCGCCCCGGGCCGCTCGCTGCCGAGGCGAAAAGCTTCGGCTGCATGCGCGTAGTCCTTCAAATCCCAATAGTAGATAAACCCCAGGTCTTCCCACAATCGCCAATAGTCTGGGTTGGCGACGATTCCGCGCTGCAGCAAGTGGATGGCCTCGTCGGGCCTCCCCGCGCCTTCCGGCGTCTTACCGGCCAGGAAGAGAGAACCGAAGCGGTAGGCAATCAACAAGTGAGGATCAAGGTCCGTGGTCACGCTGAGCAGGGTTCCAAGCAGCGCGAAATCGCGGGAGTGCTCCAGGCGGCGCCGCCCGTAATACTGCACTGCGCGCGTCCAGTAGATGGCCGCCAGGAGTCCCGAGTATCCTCCACTCCAGCGACGCAGCGTCACTCCCGAGGGGAAAAAGAGGATTTCCTCCGGCCGACCCTCGTCCCCCTCCCGTTGCTGATCAATACTCCGCTGGAGTGGGATTAAGCTCAGCAGGGCGCTGACCACCACCAGCAAACATATCGGCCGCGTGAGGCCTTTCCACCCAGTCTCGACCCAGGGGAGTATCATCAGAATTCCCGTTCCTCGAAAATCAGGATAGATCCTGAAACTAGAACAGCAATATAGAGGAACGCATAACATGTATTCGCGGCGATGAGTAAGCCGGGAATTCTCACCCCATGCGCCGCTGGCGTGATGACGTTGAAATTGCTGAAGTTCGGCAGCAGGTAGTACAAGCCGGCGGTCACCTTCTCGACCCAGGGGCTCTGACTCTCCTGACCAAACCGGCGCATGTCGCCGGAGAGGTTTCCGATCACCAACAGGCACAACGTGAAGACGGCCGAAAGTATCGGAGTGGAAAGGCACGAGAAGAAAATCGCCACTCCTACGATGATGGCGAATTGCAGCAGGATAAAGTAAACTGCCACCAGCAGGGAAAGATCGTCCAGGGTCAGCCCCCCCTTCTGAAAAGCCAGCGCGAGATAGAAGCCCGCCGTCATGATGGCCGTATTGACCAGAAGGGTGAGCAGCAGTCCGGCGTACTTGCCCAGGATAAACTCCGCACGTGAAACAGGCTTCGAAAGGATGTTGTAGATCGTCCGGCGCTCTATCTCCTTGGAAACCAGCCCGATGCCAATGAAGATCGCCATCAGGAAGCCAAAAAACGAGATCGCGGCGAGTCCGAAGTTCACGAGGATGATCCTCTCCACCCCCACCGAAATGCTGCCCAGAAGAATGGCGGCGGCGATCATCAGGAAGGCAAAGACAATCAGATTGTAGAGGACACGCTCCCGGACAGATTCCTTGAAGGCCCCGAGCGCAATGGTCGCGATACGTCCCATCAAGCTACACCTACCGATTCCCTGTGCCGGCCGTCGCCGCCGGCTCCCTGGTCTCAGCCGGCGAAACCTGCGACAGGAAATAGTCCTCGAGCGACATCTTCACAGGATTCAGTGAAATGACCCTCGCTTTGTGGCGTAACGCCGCTTCCAGGACCTGGGGGATACTGGTCTCGCCGCGGATTGCCAGCCGAACCCGCTCCCCCGTCCGAATCAGCGAGACCACGTAGGGGCGGATCTCCTCGAGAAATCCCTGGGCAGGGTTTTCGAGAACCAACTCGGTGGTCGAAACCCCCAAACGGAGGATTTCGCGCAGTTCCCCGCAGCCTTGGAGCTTTCCCCGATTCAAGATGGCAACTCGATCGCACAGGGTTTCCGCATCCGACAGGATATGCGTGGAGAAGAAAACCGTTCTCTTCTTTTCGCGAAGTTGCAGCACCAGGTCGCGCACTTCGCGGCGCCCCAGGGGGTCCAAGCCGGACATCGGCTCATCGAGAAAAACCACTTCCGGGTCATTGATTAATGCCTGTGCGATCCCCAATCTCTGCACCATGCCCTTGGAAAACTTCCGCAGCGGCACATTCTGCGACTCAGCCAGACCCGCTTGCTCCAGGAGGTGATTCACCCTGCGGCGGAGATCGTCTTTCCCGATGCCGAAGAGCCTGCCGGCATGATTCAGCAACTCCTTTGCCGTCAGGTGGTCATAAAAATAGGGATTCTCAGGAAGATAGCCAAGGTGTTGGTGGAGAGCCCTATCGTCGAGTTCCCTGCCCAATAGCCGCGCTGTTCCGGAGGTTGGAAACACGAGGCGGAAAAGAATCTTAAGCGTGGTGGTCTTCCCTGCCCCGTTCGGGCCGAGCAAGCCGAAGACTTCGCCCGTCTCGATGCGCAGATCCAGGGAGTCCAAGGCCCTTTGGGAGCGGGTCTTCCAGAAGCCCACCTTGTAGTTTTTCGTCAGCCTGATGGTTTCGATGGCTAACATAGCTGTGGATTGCCCAGCGGAGCGCGGCGTCCGATTCTCGTCGACGGATTCTTCGCCGACGTCTCACCCGCAAGAACGGTCATTATACATAACCCAGGTTGAACTCCGGAAAGATTTCAGGCCGGCTCAACCTTGGGTTCCAATGCCAGGAAGAACCCCGGCGGCCAGCACACTGTCAATCAAAGGTGCCGCCATCGAGGTCGGGTTCGACCCGGCCGGGTACCGGTGTCATTTGGAATGGGACCCCTTTCTAAACACTGGTCATTCCCGCGAAAGCGNNAATCCAGTCCGTCGGCGGCACATATCCCATGGCATGCGGAGTAGATTCCCGCTTGCGCGGGAATGACTGCACCTGGGAGCGCCTGCGTCTCGCAAATGACACCAGCACCCCCGGCCGCCGGTGGTTGCAAATAAGACAACATAGAACTAAACTGGCCTCCGTTGAGACAGAGGCCGACTCTCTGCGGGAGGTCTGCGCCGGCCTTGTGCGGCATTCTTGAGAAAGCTGAACGGATAGAAACGGATGCCTGATGAATTCTTCCCCCAGGCCAGCCCCCTCGGGCGTGAGCCGGTGACAGCCGCGAGCCTGCCCCCAGATCGTCCCTCCGCCCCTCAGGACTCTTCCTTCGCGCTGGGTATGGCTATCGTCCTTGCCTTGACATTCGCGGTTTACAGCCAGACGCTTCGCTACCAGTTTGTCCTCGATGACCGTGGCCAGATTGTGGAGAATCCCGCGGTACACTCCTGGCACGCCGTCCCCAGCTACTTTACATCGCACGTCTGGGCAGCAATTTACCCGGAGGAGCTTGGGAACTATTATCGCCCGCTTTTCCTGCTGTGGCTAAGAATCAATGACGCGATTTTCGGAAATCAGGCGGGGGCCTGGCATCTCACCACGATCCTGACCCACCTGCTAACCACCTTCCTGGTGTATCTCCTGGTCTGGCGGGTGGGGATGGGCCGCGAGGTCGCCCTGCTGGCGGCGCTGATTTTCGGCCTCCATCCCGCGCACATTGAGGCCGTCGCCTGGATTTCCGGTGTGACCGAACCATTGCTAGGGATTCTGCTCATTGCCTCATTGCTCTGTTACCTTCAGTCACGGCTTAAGAGCGGACGCGCGCTCAAATGGCAGGTCATTTCCGTGGTGTTCTTCGCTCTCGCTCTGTTGGAGAAGGAAACCGCCGTGATACTTGTCGGCTTTCTTCTTGTCTATGAGTGGATCTATGGGCCAGAGCGGGGACGACCGCTAACTGTGAGGAGAGTCATCGCGTGGTGTTGGGGAGCAATCCGGAAGACCTGGGCCTACTTCTTTGTGATACTCCTCTATCTCCCGGTGCGGATCCACGCTCTGAAAGGGTTCAGCCATATCGTGACCTCTCTCAGCACCGCGCAATTGCTCTTCACCTGGCCGCCGCTGATTTGGTTCTGGATCCGTCACCTCTTGTGGCCCGTCGGTCTAAGCACCTTCTATGACTTTCCTGCTGTGGTCCATCCGACTCTGAGGAGTTTCATTCTGCCTGCCATCCTGGATGTCTGTACGGGGATTGTGCTGGTCGCCTGCGCCCGGCGCTCCCGTGCCGTCGCCTTCTTTGCGACGTGGCTGGTGCTGCCTTTGATTCCTCTCCTCAATATCCGCGTCTTTCTCGCGGATGATTTTGCCCACGACCGGTACCTGTACCTCCCCTCGGTCGGTCTGGCAGTTCTCGTTGCGATGGCCCTGAAGAAGGTGTGTGTGGGTCAGCCGCGATGGTTGGGGATGCCGGCATCCCTGCTCGTCGCCGCCACGTGCTTGGCCGCCTCTCTCAGCTACGGGACGATCACGGAGAGTTTCTACTTCAGCGACAACCTGACTTTTTACGCATACAACCTTGCCCAGGCGCCCCAGAATCGCATTAACGAATTAAACTATGCCACCGTGCTGGGCGAGGACGGAAAGTATGGCCCCGCCCTGGCGATCCTTACCGATATGGTGAACCGGTATCCCGACTTCTGGCCGGCCACTTACAATCTGGCTTACACCTACTACAAACTGGGACGCCTGCCGGAAGCGGAACGGTATTTCCTGCGGGCCATCCGCCTCAAACCTCACAAACCGGATGAGTATCTGTATTTGGGGATGACGCGTTTCAAGATGGGCCGAACGGGAGAAGCGATTGCCACCGTTCAGCAGGCTATTGCGATTCGCCCCACCGGGTACGGTTACCACTTCGCACTGGGGGTCATGCTGAAGACGCAGGGAGACTTGAACGGCGCCCTCCGTGAGTTCCAGGTGGAACTGGCCACTAACCCGGGAGAACAGGCGGCAGCGGAGCAGGTAAAGGAGATCAAGCATCAGTTAAAGGCGGATTCTGGGGCCGAGGCCAGACACCCTTGATTGCCGACCAGGGAAAATGACAACAGGCAAGCGCTGCGGGGATGCTCGCTGCGGCGACTCGGGCAGACGGGGGCCGGCCTCCAAGTCGGCGCTACTCGCAAAACACAGCGACTGGGCAGGTGCGGTTGGATCCGGACAAAACAAAAGGGGAGTCTTTCGACTCCCCCTTTTTGAAATTCTTTCCCAACTCCCCTAAGGCTAGCCAGCAAGTGGCGAGTCCGTGGTACTAGCCGCGCCAGTGCTGTTCTGACGAATCACACCCGACTCGCTCGTGAAGTAGTGGTTCGTCCCTGTCGAGTCGGTGACCGGATTGGCCGTGAACGTATAAATGTCAATCCGGCCGGCCGGGTCCGCAGCACCGGGCGAGTACACAAAGGTGTACCCACTCTTCGCCGACGTGTTGAGGGTGGGGGCTACCCCCGATGATCCCCCGGCCAGAACCTCATCAATCAAACCCGCCGCCGACGCGACCGGATTCAACGTGCCATTGGGTCCCAGAGCAACCAGAGTGGGGCTGAACCCGAGATTGAAAGTCGAGGAGTAAGTGATTTCGGCGGTGTTCAGGGTACGCAGTGATCCGACCGCCGAGGCTTGGTTGGCTGCGATGCGCGAGCGCAGCAAGTTAGGGATCGCGATAGCCGCGATAATCAGGATGATCGCAACGACGATCAACAATTCAATCAACGAAAAACCGTTTGAACTCTTCTTCATTCAATCCTCCCTCCGAGGTTAAACAGAAACATACTGGTTCCACTTTCAAAACTACTTCATATGCTTGCAACTACCTCACCAATCCGAAAACCGTGTGCACTTTATAGAGAATCCATCCCTTGCGTTATCAATGGAATACGAAAAGCAGTAAATATGTTTTCTCTTACCTTTTGAATTTACATCATAACAGCCTGTTTTTGTCGAAACTCCCGGACAAATACTGTCACCGAAGATCAGGACCGGCCCCGAGCCGGGTGTTCCCTCTGCATCGGGAGGACAGTGTGGAAACAGCCGGCACAATCCCCTCTCCCGGTCCGGAAGTCCCTTCATCTTTTTCAGGGATCCATCGTCTACCAACCCAAGAAGGCTCCGATGGATAAGTGGGTACAGGGAATCGGCTAGATTCCGTGCTTCTTCGCGTAATGGCGAAAGGACCGGTAGGACATATGCAGGAGATCCGCGGCACGCCGACGAACTCCTCCGGCGACGCGCAGGGCACTCAGGATGTACTGACTTTCGACCCGGGAGATGCTGATCTCAAAATCCAAACCCTCCTTGGGAATCTGCACGAGCTTTTCATTATCGGTCGTAACTGGGGGAGGACCTGCCAGGCGCACAAATTCTGGAAGGTGATGAAGCCGGACTACGGTGGCATCTTCCTCGCTGAGTGCGACAGCGCGCTCGATGGCATTCTCGAGCTCTCTAACATTGCCGGGCCACGCGTACGCTTCGAGCGCCGCAAGGGCTGCCGCGTCGAAATCGCGCAGTGCCTTGCTCATCGTGGCAGAATACTTGTGCAGGAAGTGCCGTGCCAGGGGATCAATATCCTCGCGACGTTCCCGCAAGGGGGGTATATGAACGGGGATGACGCTGACGCGATAATAGAAGTCCTCTCGAAATTTCCCTTCGGACACCAGAGCCATGAGATCGCGGTTGGTACTCGCGATCAACCTCACATCCACAGGGATGTCGGAGGTCCCGCCGAGAGGCCGGATCTTCCGTTCCTGCAACACCCGTAACAATTTGACCTGCATGGAGGGCGTGGTATCCCCGATTTCATCCAAGAAGAGAGTACCTCGACTTGCGGCCTCAAAGATCCCCTTCTTATCAGCATAGGCGCCCGTAAAAGCTCCTCGCAAGTAGCCAAACAACTCACTCTCCAAAAGAGTTTCGGGAAAGGCCCCGCAGTTGATCGAAACGAAGGGCATTTCGCGGCGGGCGCTGGCCTCATGGATGGCGCGCGCCACCAACTCTTTTCCGGTCCCGCTTTCACCTGTAATCAGCACCGTGCTGGTCGTCGGGGCGACCGTGCGCACGACTTCCAAGACTGCCTGGGTCTTCTGGCTCTTACCGATGATGTTCTTGACGGCAAAGACCCGTAACATCTCGCGACGCAGCCGGAGGTTCTCCTCCCGTAACCCAATCGTCTGCATTTCACGGCCGATGACAATCTTGAGCTCCTCGATCAGCTTATCGCTCTTGATCACATACCGGTCGGCTCCGAGGTTCAGCGCCTGGATAGCCGTGTCAACCGTCGGAACAGCCGTGACCAGAAGGAAGACTGAGGTAATTCCGGATTGGCGAACTCGCTCCAAGAGTTCGATCCCACTCATATGGGGCATCACGATGTCGGAAATGATGATGTCATAAACCTGCGAGTTGATTTTCNNGCAGAAGACTCGCAGCGCAGATCAACGGGCCGCGCGCGCGGGCTGAGCTGCTCCTTTCACGGCGAGCGCCAGTCGAGAAGCTTCCCGGGGCAGTTCGATAACAAACCGTGCCCCTTTCCCGGGTCTGGAATCAACCTGAATGGAGCCCCGAAGCCCCTGAATAATCTGATAGACCAAAGCCAATCCCAACCCTGTCCCCTGACTGAAACCGGATTGGAAAGGCTCAAAAAGTTTTTCGAGCTGCGGGGGAGTGAAGCCGATGCCATTATCGCTCAGAACCACACGGATCTTATCACCCACCTCTTCGGCCTGAGCGTTCAGTATTCCTCCCTCGGGCATCGCCTTAAGAGAGTTGTCGCAAATATTCCAAAAGACCTGCCGGAGCTTATCGGCGTCTGCCCACGCCATGGCCGCCCGGCGGGGAAACCGGCGCTCGATGCGATAGGGCGGGCCAAACAGCGGATGGTGCTCGACCAGCAGGAGAGTTTCCTCGAGCAGGTTCACGACATCAACGCGACGAAACTCAAAGCGTTGGTCCATGGAGTAAAGCAGGAAATCCGAAACCAGCTTATTGAGCCGCTCCGATTCACGATTCACAATCGCAATTAACTTCGTCTGATCCTCATCGAGCTGGCTGATCGATTGCAGTAGCTTCACCGACCCGGCGATCGAGGCGAGAGGATTGCGTATTTCGTGGGCGACGCCTGCCGCCATGCGGCCCAGGGTTGCCATGCGGTCTTGACTGCGGGACTCCCCCTCTCGTCGCTTCTCCTCCGTAAGGTCCTGAAAGTTATAAACGCACCCCACCACTCCAACTTCCGGCACGACCAGGGGAGATGATGATACGCCCAAGGTGCGGCGCTCCTCGCGGGGGTGCTGGTAATTGATCTCCTGGCGGGCGGGAGGGGAAAAAGCTTCCGGGGCTGAGCGCTCCCCCGCGGGAAGGGCGCCGAAGACGGCGTCGATGTGGCTTCCCCGCAAGTCCTCGATGCGACGGCCCAGGATCTCCGCCCCGGCGGGGTTCAATTCGGTGATGATCCCCTCAAGGTCCGTGCTCAACAGGCCTTCGCGCATACTCTGGATGATGTTTTCGTTCTTGGCCTGCAAACTCGCAACCTGGCCGCTCTTATCGCGCAGCTCCGCCCCGGCCTTGCGCAGGCTTTCCGCCAGGTAGCTCGAAAGGTAAGCTACTGCGAAAAAGCCGAAAAGGCTCGCACTGATCTTCACCTGCAGGGTTCGCAGATCAACCGGCACGGGCGAAGTCGTCGCCAGAAATTGCGCCGCCCGATACTGCCCCGCCAGGGTGGGGTAGATGCTGGGCAGATAGGCAAGTTCGATCAACGCCCCCATCAGCACGAAACTTACGGCTGCCACTAGGAACGCCCGGGCCCGAGGAAGAAGAATACTGGCCAGGATAATCGCGATCAGATACAGGGACAGATAATTGCTCTCGAGGTCCTCCGTCACATGCACAATGGCCGTAATGATGACCAGATCCGAAAAGATCTGAAGATAAGCCTGCAGCACATAGTCCTGACTGATTTGATTGTAAATCAGAAAGTAAAGACCCAGGAGGTACCACAGGATGACGGCGACTCCCAAATATCGAATTGAAGAGATATTGGCGGGGTTGGGAGCCAGTTGTCGAATCGCATACTCGATCGCGAAAACGAAGCTGATGATCACAAAGCGGATCTTGATAACCCACGGTAGCCAGTCCTTGATTTCGCCGGTGGAGGTCATAACAGCATTCCGGTCAAGCCCGCCCCTGCGCGCAGGCAATCATGAATTATGCATGCTGAATACTGAAACAGGTCCCACTGGGATTCCCCGCTGAGGGGGCGGCTTGATTCATAGTCCATGATTCGGTCGAACCCTTCCTGTCTATTGACCCGTCTGCGTTCATCCCGGGAGTCTGGCGGAGGGGGGCGGAGGCGGACGACTCTGCCTGACTGGGCCGGAAAGATGGCGAGGGAAACCTACGGGTTTGGCCGGCCCCATGAGATAAGAACGCGTCCCTGGAATCCCCGTTATACTCCGCGAACCCCAAGTCCGCATCCCGACACTTCAGCCCGCGAGTTTTCCAATCAGGCTGAACAGGGGGAGGTACATGGAAATGACAACGCCTCCGACGACCACACCCAGGAAAAGGATGATCATCGGTTCCATCGCCGTGAGCAAATCGCCCACCGATGCATCAACTTCGTCCTCATAGAAATCGGCCACTTTTTGCAGCATGGCGTCCAAGGCGCCCGTTTGCTCTCCCACGCCGATCATTTGCACGACCATGTTCGGAAACACCCCCGTCTCTCGCAGGGGATCCACGATGGTGCGGCCGGTTTCGACAGCCTTGCGGACACGCAAAATGGCCTTCTCAATCACCGCGTTTCCAGAAGTACGCGCCGTGATGTCCATGGCCTCGAGCATCGGAACGCCGCTGGTAATCAGCGTGCCCAGGGTGCGCGTGAACCGGGCCACGGCAATCTTTCTCATCAAGTTTCCGAGCAGGGGCAGTTTCAGGATCAGCGAGTCAATCAGCATGCGGCCGTTGGGAGTGCCATAGTAAACCTTCAGTCCCCACACGGCCAAGGCCCCCGCGACAAGGCCCGGAAGCGCGAAAGTCGCCACGGCATTACTGAGCCCGATCACAATGCGGGTCGGCAGCGGCAGGTCCACACCCAACCCTGCAAACAGGGTGGCAAAAATGGGAACGACTTTCCAGAGCAGCAGAAGGATAACGCCTCCGGCGATGACCACCACCGCGACCGGGTAAATCAGTGCGGATAGCACGGCGCGCCGCAGCTTGACAGCCTTTTCGATATAGGTCGAGAGCCGCTGCAGGATGGTGTCGAGAATACCTGCCGTCTCGCCGGCCTCCACCATGTTCGAGTACAGATCATCAAAGGTCTTGGGAAACAGGCGGAGAGCATTGGCCAGTGTGGAGCCCGCCTCCACGNNTGGATAGGATCTCCAGGCACTGGACCAGGGGCAACCCCGCATCGATCATGACGGAGAACTGCCGGGTGAAAACCGCCAGTTCCTTCGCACTCACCTTCCCTGCCACCTTGGGCTTGGGAATGGCAATCTCCCTCCCTTTTTCGACGATGCGAGTGGGGGTAATCTGCTCCCGGCGGAGGATCGCCTCCAGCGCTTCCCGACTGGGCGCCGTCCGGGTGCCATTGTCGGGCTTGCCAGTTCGCGAAGTTCCTCGATATTCATACTGCGGCATCGTTCCACCTTCCTCCGTGAGGTACCGCCCATGGCGCAGCGCCGCCCCCCAGCCTGGCAGGTCAGACCACCCTGGCTAGCGCCGGGCAGGAGCGTACGAAGTCGCTGGCCGCGGCGCGGCCCCGCCCGCTGCCCCGCCACGATTGATCATGTCCTGGAGTTCATCCGCGATGCTCGAACGCGAGAGCGCCATCTCCAGGGTAATGAGTCGCTGCTGATAAAGGGAATACAGCGCTTGGTTAAAGGTCTGCATTCCGAACTTGTCCTGTCCCGACTGCATCGTGGAGTAAATCTGGTGGACTTTGTCTTCCCGAATCAGGTTGCGGACAGCGGCGTTGGGAATAAGGATTTCCATGCCCATAACCCGGCCCCGGCCGTCCGCCCGAGGCAAGAGCGCCTGGCAGAGGATCGCTTCCAGGACGAGTGACAACTGCGCCCGGATCTGTGACTGCTGATGGGATGGAAACACGTCGATGATTCGGTTGATGGTCGAAGACGCCGAGTTCGTGTGCAGCGTCGCAAACGTCAGGTGGCCCGTCTCCGCGATGCGCAAAGCCGACTCGACGGTCTCCAAATCGCGCATTTCTCCGATGAGCACGACGTCAGGGTCCTCGCGGAGGGCGGCCCGCAGAGAATTCGCGAAAGAGTGGGTGTCGGAATGAACTTCCCGCTGGTTTACCAGGCATTTCTTGTGCGGATGGACGAACTCGACCGGGTCCTCAATCGTGATCATGTGCTCGTAGCGCGTTTCATTGATCAGGTTGAGCATGGTGGCCAACGTGGTGGATTTCCCGCTACCCGTCGGACCCGTCACCAGAATGAGTCCCCGCGGCTTCTCGCAGAGTTTGCGCAGGATGGGTGGCAATTGGAGTTGTTCGAAGGTCTTGATTTCAAACGGGATCACACGGAACACGCCGGCTACTGAACCGCGCTGATTGAACAGGTTTCCGCGAAAGCGCGCGATGTTCTTAATCCCAAAGGAAAAATCAAGTTCCAGGTCTTCCTCAAAACGGTGTTTCTGGGCATCAGTCAGGATGCTATAGGTGAGCTGTTTGGTGTCCGCGGGACCCAGGGGAGGAACATCTTCCAGGGGCTTGAGCTCACCATGCAGACGAACGCGCGGCGGTGAGTTNNTCGCTGAGCGTGGGTAAAGCCATACCCTCTGCTCTCCTTTTTCGGCGCCGTCCCGCCCCCCACCCCGGGGCAGGCTAAAGCACCGTTTCCCGGTAAACTTCTTCCAAGGTGGTCGCCCCCACCGCAACTTTGATCAGGCCGCTGCGTCGGAGGGAGATCATCCCCTGCTCAATCCCTTTCTTGCGCAATTCCAATGCCGAGGCTCCCACCAGGATCAACTCGCGCAGCTCGTCCGTGATCTCCAGAACTTCGTAAAGGGCTACGCGCCCCTTGTACCCCTTGTTGCCACACGTCGAACAACCCTGGCCCTTATAGACTTTCACGGTCTTGGCTTCCTCCAGTGTGTAGCCGGCGTCCATAAGTAACTGGGGGGTAGCCTCCTCCTCTACCTTGCAATCCTGGCACACGCGCCGGACCAGCCGCTGCGCACAGATCAGGTGCACGGAGGTGGCCACGAGGAAAGGTTCGATGCCCATATTCATCAAGCGGGAAATGGTGGAGGGGGCATCATTCGTATGCAGGGTCGACAGGACCATGTGGCCCGTGAGCGCCGCCTTAATGGCAATTTCTGCGGTCTCAAAGTCGCGGATCTCGCCCACCAGAATAATGTTGGGGTCTTGCCGCAGGAACGAGCGCAGCGCCGCCGCGAAGTTCAACCCGATCTGCTCTTTCATCTGAACCTGGTTGATGCCAGGCAACTGAAACTCCACCGGATCTTCTGCGGTCAGGATGTTCCGGTCCGGCGTGTTGAGTTGGGAAATCGCGGAATAAAGCGTGTTGGTCTTGCCGCTTCCCGTCGGCCCCGTCACCAGCACCATCCCGTAGGGTTTGAAAATCGCCTTCTGAAACTTCGCCAGGGACTCCGCCTCGAAACCCAGCTTCGTCATGTCGAGCCGGAGGTTCTCTTTATCCAACAAACGCATGACGATCTTTTCACCATGCAGGGTGGGCAGCACGGAAAT
>PMYF01000548.1:17104-17280 GCA_003171295.1 Acidobacteriota bacterium
CGCAACTTGAAGGGCGGGTTCATGATGTTCTGGAGTATGCCATCAATGCGGTAGCGGACGCGGTATTCCTTCTCGTAAGGCTCCAAGTGAATGTCGCTGGCGCCCCGCTTCACAGCATCCGTAAGAATATAATTCACCAGCTTGATGACCGGTGCTTCCTCGGCGGCCTTTTCGAG
>PMYF01000091.1 GCA_003171295.1 Acidobacteriota bacterium
TCACGCGTAGCTGCGATCAGGAAAGGCTCACGCCGTTGGGTTTCAGGATTGAATTCCCGCCCTATCAAATCACCGAACCCGAAAGGCCGGTCTGGATAAGCCAGCAGAGCATTCAAGGCGACGCTGGCGACCGAGGAGTTGCCTCGATGCTCGCGGAAAGCCTTCTTGATGTCCTGTTCCATGTCCTCATACGCCTTCTGCAAAGGCTGATCCATCTCCACGCTGACGATTTCCTCCCGGTAGGGAGGTAGAGCATCGGAGATATCCTCCAGCGATACGAAGGCACCCAAACTCATCAGGAAGCGGCCAAACAGCAGGGGTGAGGCTCCTGGCCGGTGGCGGACCCTCGTTGTGACCCGTGCCTCGGAACAGGCATTATCGGCCGGCTCAATCACCGTAATCTTTTCCAGCAAGCCGTAGATTTCGGTGAAGGCTCGAACTCCCGCTTCGCCGTATTCAAAGCCCTCTTCGAGCATACGGGATGCTCCAAGGCGAAATAGGATATTGAAAAGTTCGTCCGCATAGCCGCCCAGGAGTGTCCCTGTGAGCACCGCAATGTGCCGGGCGGACGCAGCCAGTGTGCCCAGAGCATTCCCCTGGGCCGTATCTCCTCCCTTAAGCTCGTGAACTTCGTCGGCTATGGCGTAATCAAAAAACCCGTCCATATATCGGCCGATGAAGTCGATCGGTGCAAAGCGGCGAATCTTCTTCCCATCTGCCTGCCAAAGCGCGCTGTAAAGCAGCCGCCGGGCGTGATTTGTTCCTTCACCTTGGCCCAGCATTTCGCTAAGCTTCACCTTTTTGAAGTCCATCGCCAGTAGTCGCTCGCCTTCACTTCCGAGATAGACCGGAGACCCGCTGTCAGGATTGACGACGCTGCCCTGATAACGCCCGCACCGGGCAACTTGGTAGGCGTGCCGCCAGAAGTACCCAAGCTTGGCGCGATCCCGGCCGATAACAAACAGTGCCGGAGAAGAGCAAATTGAATCCCAACGCTTGCGGGCCGAGGGGGAGGTCCTGCGCAGGCGCAACTCGCTCAGGCTGGTCCGTAACCCCTCCCGCACGATGCGTTTGTTACGCAGTTTGACTTCGTTCACGCCGTGGTGACTATTGGAATTGGTGGGCGTCCGCAGGCCGTCGATGATGAACACCCGAACCCGCGGTAAGGTGAGGATTGTTTCCCGGCACCACTTCTCCACGAGCTGCCGTGGGACCATTGCGACAGCCGTAAAGGGTCGATTCTCAGCGTGGGTTTGAACCGCACCCAGCGAAATCAGCGTCTTGCCCGTACCGCACTCCGCAATCACCGCCCCTGCCCGGGCCTGTTGCCAACGTCGGACTAAACCCATGATGGCTGCGGTCTGCGCACCGTAAGGTTTCCGAAGGAGCTTGCCAATCATGGGTGATGGTGCGTCGTCGATGGAATGCAAAGGTGGGTAAGATTGAAGGATTCGGTTCCCTAACTCCTGGGCGTGGGCACGTAAATATGTTGGGATATCAGTTATGGGCTCCATGACTCTGAATGTGCCTCCTGTGAGGTTTGGGTGCGATACGCGATGTGATTGATTATTGGCGGGTCAGGCGTGCGTGGTCGAAACGCTGATAGTTGCTGCGGCTTCGAGGAAGGCGAGCGGCAATTCTACAGTCTGAACATAAAAGCTGGCATGTTTTGGGATGGCCATGAACACTATGGAATCTAGGCGAGCGACCATTTGCTCGCATTCCACCCTGGCGATTTGGTGGGGTGGCACATGAAAAGTCTCAGGGACGCAGACGATTTCCTTCTCTTCAATTGAAAGCTCATCCAGCATGCCCTCCAACGTCACCGTTGTGCCTTCAACTTCCTCTCCAGGGCTGGCAATACCTTTCCACGGGGAAAAGTACTCCGCGAAATATGCCCAGTAATAGACTTCATCGATGTCCGGGTCGAGGTCCTTCTGTTCTCGAAGTGTGGCGATCCGGCCCAGGGCCAGCCGAGCAAGTTCCTCAGTTAAATCCACGAGGGCGAATTCACACCCTCCATTGCAATACTCGTTGTTGCTTGAGACCTTCAAGACGATTCGCATGACGGTGCCTCCTCTGCCTGGATGGCGGAATTCTCCTCGCTTGTCTCCTGGCGGGTCTCCTCCTCTTGGTCACTCTGGTTGATTTGGAAGAAACTGTGGGCTAGGTTCCAGCTGACCGGCCCATTACGGTCAGGAACCTCAATCCGCTTCTGCCGCAGGGCGAGTCGAATCCATTTCAGGAACAACTTCTTCGTGCCGCTGACCAGCACCGGTGAACATCCCAGACCGATAAGCGGTTTGAGTGCTCCATGGCGATTGAGTTCCTTGTTGAACCAGCCAGCCCACTCCGGCACTACCGGCAATCCGAACCGCTGCGAGATGCGATACAGCACGAACGTCGGGTCGTTGTCACACAGGATGGTTCGCCTGCCTGCCGGGTCAGCCCCCGGACGTGTCTTGGCCAGCTCCGCCGAGATTGCCACCAGATGGCGGATTGGTTTGTGTCCAGCAATCGTGATGGTCCCACGGAAGCATTGAGCGCCTTCACCCAGGGTCGCTGTTAGGGGCTCGACCCCCGGGGCTTCCATGGTAAAGAGGTTTTGTTCGATGACGGCTGCCCAAATGGCGCCAACGTCGGAATCCCCGCCCAGGACCGAGATGAGGTGGGCTTTGCCGTTCCGCGCGTCATCAACCTCTCCAATAAACCGATCCAGCCGAAGGCGGATTCGCGTGGTGGTGTCCTTCATTCGCTTCGTGTATTCCACCACCCCGAAACGCTCGTGGGCATTCTTCATGATTTCCTCTTGTGGGTCGTGGGATATTGGTGTGAGGGAAGCTGGAGGGGATGGCGTAGCAGGGTTACTTCAGTACCGCGACTTGGCCGGTGCTGTACACGACCGTCAATTCATTGGAAAAGCGTTCCTTCTCCCTTACCGTAATCACGCCCTGTTCGTCTTCTTCCTCTGTTCTTTCTACCAATTTGACTGCTTGCCAAAAGGCAATATGTCGCTGGTCATTACTTCCGAAGATGCCGTTGAGGAGTCCTGAACAGGCCAGAAGTCCGACGTGCCCAGAATGCAAGGGTGTGAGGGGACGGCCTGTGGCAGACACGGGCTCTGCAAAGAGAATGCGTCCTGCTTGTCGATAGCCCGCTGACTGCGGCAGAAGATCCTCGATTTCATCCAGGGGCAGGCCGCGGTAAACCAGTTGGGCAGGTCCGCTCACGGGCACGTCGTACCGGGCTTCGGGCTCAGAAGGCAGGACCGGGATTTGCGAAGAATTCCTTGCGAGGCTGGCGTAGTAAAGACGTGCCCGGGTGATGTCGCTGTCGGTGAGGCGCTCTTTCTCCCGTCGGCTTCGTCGGGCTCCGATGACTACCACTTGTTTATAGCGCACACACTCGGGTGATTCCAGACGGTAAACCCGTACGTCACGGAAATGCGTGGAGAGAATCTGACTACATTCGGCCAGCCGGTCACCGGGGATGACGAATATCAGTACGCCACCGGGTTTCAACCAGCGATAGGTGTGGCTCAGGAACGATTGCTCGGTGCGGCGACTGTCAGCCGGCCCCAGTGTCCAATCGTAAGGTGGATTCAAATACAGGAGGCCAAAGCACTCGACCGGGCACTGCACTTCCAGCGTATTTCCCTGGACGATGTTGGAAATCCGCTCTCGGGCTTGTTCGGCGCGATAGGCATCAAGCTCAATACCGTAGCGAAAGACCTCAGCACCGCTCGTGATGACTTCGAACGCGACGCCATCGCCAACACACGGGTCGATTGCGGACGACGGAGTGCCTGGGAACTGGAGGAATCTGCGAATCCGCTGGGCTTCAGACAATGGCAGCGGGTAGAAGCCGAGACGACTTTTGCCCTGGAAGCGCAAGGGTGGGCTCCTTTCTCCGAAGAGTTTGTACAGTCCTAGTGGAGGCGACGTCATCGCGCAGCAAATCATCATCGAGTCACAGCCTGCGGGCAAGAAGCGATAGCCAGCGAATGCCCGTGGACTTTCCAATGCGATGTCAACGGTGCCTTCCCACGCCACTAATCAACCCTGTGTGGGCCGGCTTGACTTGGTAGTTTCCGGCGCGTAGTATCGGTACGTTTCCATGACACTGTAGAAGTGCCGCCGCAAGGTGTCTGCGATGTGGCGGAGACAAAACTTCCTTACGACCGCCTTCTGGAAAAGCTGGCTCGCATCGGCGGGGGTGAAGTGTGCAGTTCGCCTGGGCTGTCGGCCCCTGGCAGGCATAACCGCCTGTTCGCTGCACGGCACGCCTACAAGTTTCGCGAATGAATCAGCAAACTCTCCTCCGCCCAGATGGGAAGCTCCCAGGTCCCGGGGCGGCGGTTAGGGGTTCCACAGTAAATCTCTTGGCACGTAATCACTCTTTGAGATGAGGAGGATTCCTATGTCAGAAGAAAACAAGGCTCTAGTTCGACGCGTGATTGAGGAGGGCTGGAACAAACACAATCTGGCCGTCGTGGATGAGTTCTTTGCGGACTGCGTGTACTACTCACCCGCAACAGGGGAGCTCAAAGGTGAGGCTTTGAAACAATTCGTGGCCTCACTGGCTGCCGCCTTTCCCGACCGGCGAGTGACGATTGAGGACCAGGTAGCCGAGGGCGACAAGGTGGTGACGTGCTGGAGTTGCACTGGCACCTATCAGGGGGAGTTCATGGGCCTCGCACCCACCTGCAAGCAGTTTACAAAAAGCGGCATCGTCATCAGCCGAATTGTCGAGGGCAAGGTCGTCGAGGAGCGGGTTGAATTTGACACCCTGGGCTTCTTCCAGCAACTCGGCGCGTTGCCCCCGCTCGGCAAAGCCGAAGACAAGGCCGCCGCGTGAACATTTCTGGAGGAGGGAAGCATGGATCTGGGCCTAACGGACAAGGCTGTTCTGGTTACCGCTGCCAGCCAAGGGATTGGGAAGGCAATCGCGGCGGAATTTGCCAAGGAAGGCGCGCGGGTTGCGATCTGTGCCCGAGGCGAGGAAGGCTTAGCGCAATGCCGGGAAGAACTGTCGGGGTCTGGAAGGCCGATTCTAGCGATCCAAGCTGATGTGACGAAAGCCGACGACACGGATCGCGTCGTCACACAAACCATTCAGGCCTTCGGTCACCTGGACGTTCTGGTGAACAATGCCGGCGAAGCATGGATGGGGCGGTCAGTGGACACAACCGATGAGCAATGGCAATACTGCATGGAGGTCAATCTCTACAGCGCCATTCGCTTTACGCGGTGTGTCGTACCTCACATGCGCCAGCGGGGCGGGCGGATAATTAACATCTCCTCAGTCAGCGGCCACACCATGGCTCCCGGAATGGCCGATGAGGCCTATCCATTTCGCT
>PMYF01000645.1 GCA_003171295.1 Acidobacteriota bacterium
CCGAATCCTAACGAAGCGAGTTTTATTACACTCCGAATAAGTATGTTATCGACTGACAATGGCCTCACTTTGACCATGTAACGCCCTACTGATAGAAAGTGGAGCCTCCCGGTTTGTCGGCCATCCGGAAGTTGGCCACGGTGAGAGGGGCAAAAGATACCTGGAAATCCCCTTCCTACCATTGATTACCTGCGACCGACAGCGCTGCGAGTGGATTGGGAACGAAAAGTCGCCTTCACGTCTGGTCGGCATCACTTGGATGTATTAGGAGCTACTCGTGAAGTGAATCCCCCTGACTCCCCCGCATCTGGGAACTTACCGTACCTCCTTGCGACCACTTGGCCGTGTCGCCTCATCGGAAACTGGCCGCTGCCAGGTACACGTACCATCCAAAACACGTTCTTGCTGGTCGCGTTATTTATTAAGGCGTGGTTTGCGATTCAATCCGGAGAGACCCACTTCCAAGAGATCTGCAGAGTCTGCTATGGAGTTCTTGCCGCGTCCCCGCCGATGAGGCTCTCAAGGCTTGGCTCCCTTGAAACTGGTGATTTCGGCTCCCTTTTATCCCGGCGCTGACAGAGGAGGATTACGAGCCGCGGCCGGTAGGGCCTGGCCTAAGGCCGGGATGTGAGGGTGAATTGTGTCAAGTTTTCTTGCAAGAAAACTTGACGATGGGGGATGTTGTCGCACCACGTGACTGGCAGGGACGGAAGGATTTAACGCTAAAATTCGTTGGCGCGGGAGGCCTGGCCGGGGCGGGGGAGCAAAAAAGCTAATTCATGCTCGACATGATAAGCTAATAATGATACAACACAATAAGCTAATAACGACACGGCGTAATAAGCTAATTTGAGGGCGTCTTATGCCTGCACCGTCAGAGAAACTCGCGCAGTCTTTAGAAATCCTGCACAAGCTTCAGAATTCGAGCGGCGTGGGCGCCATACGCTCAAGGGATCTGTCGCGAACCCATCGCGAACGCCTCCTTTCGAACGGCTTCCTGCAAGAGGTCATAAAAGGGTGGTATATCCCGAGCCGCCCGGATGAGGTAAGAGGGGAGAGCACGGCGTGGTACGCGTCGTTCTGGCGTTTTAGTGCTGCCTATCTGGAAGAGCGCTTTGGTAAAAACTGGTGTCTTTCGCCGGAGCAATCCCTGTCCTTGCAAGGGGGGAATTGGATGGTTCCCCGACAGCTTGTTGTCAGGTCTCCCAAAGCCCGCAACAAGGTGACCAGGCTCCCACACGGAACGTCGCTGCTCGACCTTCGGGCAGCGCTGCCCGCCAAAGGCGACAGGGAGGAAAGGGACGGATTACGGATCTTCCCGCTGGAGTCGGCCCTGATTGCGTGTTCTCCCAACTATTTTTCTGCCCATTCGACGGATGCCCGTGCGGCGCTGTTGATGATTCGCGATGCCTCCGGCATCCTCGCCCGGTTGCTGGAGGGTGGGCACAGCACGATTGCCGGGCGGCTTGCCGGCGCATTCCGCAATTGCGGGCGTGACCGCATTGCGGATGACATCGCGAAGACGATGGCCGTAGCGGGGTATGACGTGCGTGAAAGCGATCCCTTTAAGGACAAGCCAGCCTTTGCTTTGCCCGTCCGCGAACCATCTCCCCATGTGAACCGCATACGGCTGTTAATGCAGAAAATGCGGGAGCCTGTCGTTGGCCGTTTCCCGAAAGCTCCCGGTTTGATGCGTGATATCAACGCTTACTTGAAACGTGTGGACGAAGTTTACGTCACCGATGCCTACCATTCGCTATCCATCGAGGGGTACCGCGTCAGCCCCGAGCTGATTGAACGTGTCCGCAGCGGCGCGTGGAATTCGGAGGCGAATGAGGAGGACCGGCAGCAGCGCAATGCCATGGCTGCGCGCGGGTACTGGCAAGTCTACCAGGCTGTTCGCCAGAGTGTAGGCAGGGTCCTGCATGGTGAAAATCCCGGCTTGGTCGCGGATGAAGATCATGGGACGTGGTACCGGGAAATGTTTGCTCCCAGTGTGACAGCAAATTTGTTGAAAGCCACCGACCTCGCGGGATACCGCAATGGACAGGTTTATATTCGCGGGTCCATGCATGTGCCGCTTAACTGTCAGGCGGTACGGGATGCGATGCCCGCTTTTTTCGATCTGCTGCGCGCGGAAACAGACCCGGCGGTTCGGGTAGTGCTGGGGCATTTCATATTCGTTTATATCCACCCCTACGTAGATGGAAACGGACGGATGGGGCGTTTCCTCATGAATCTGATGCTGGCGTCAGGCGGTTATCCGTGGACGGTCATACCCGTTGAAAACCGCAAGATTTACATGGGGGCCCTCGAAAGAGCGAGCGTCGGGGAGGATATTGTCCCGTTTGCGGATTTCCTGGCCGGACTCGTCAGGAAAGCGCTGGCCGGCGAACCGATGCCGACGGTCCCAAAGTCTTCTAAATGACCGGATTCGTTCATATAGTTTGTGTAACAAAATCCCCTCGAGAGCGTCCCACATACACCCGACCCACCCAGGTGCACGGGTCGCGTCCGATGATCTGGCCAGTCTTGCGGGCCATGAGTACACTTCCGGCTACGAGTGGCACACATTTGGCACATTATGAAGCCTAAGCTGTTTATTTACTGTTAGTTAGTGGGAGGGTGGCTGATCGATGGTCAGTGACAACTTCTCCTTCTGAATTCCCTACAACCACACGTCCATCACCGACTGACAGGATCCGGTCCGCCAGCTCCCACACGAGCGGTGTATGGCAGATGAAGATGACTTGGTGAAATGCTCCCAGGTCCATGGCACGGCGCAGCATGTGCACATACTCCTTGGCATTGGCGGCATCCAGAGCTCCCACGGTTTCATCCCGAAACAGAGTTTCGTAACGAATGCCTTCACCCTGGCGCATATTGTAGATGGCGATACCCAAGTTGACGGCTTCGTTGACCAGTACGAACTGCCCGCCCGAAAGCTCATCCACGAGGCAAGTGCGGTCCAGATTCTTGTTGCGGACTTCGACATCAAAATCATCTACCATCCCCTTGCCGTCCGCCTTGGGGCGTTGCGTCCTGAAGCGGATTTCGAACTTGTTGTCGAAGCACCCCTCAAGCAAAGAATTGACCAAGATCGAAACTTCTGGCCCGGCGGCCTGGATCTCGCAGAGCTGGATCTCGTCCGGACCGAAGACCCTAGCGAGATAGGTGTAGTCTTCCTGTTCAGTCCTCGCCACCCCGAGCTCAGCCTCGACCTGGGCCAGGCGGGTCCTTGCAGCTTCCACCTGCTCCTGGCGCTGTTTGATTTGTGCTTGGCGGGCAATGAGGCTGTCCCGTTCACGGCGGCAGGAGATGATCAGCCGGTCCGTCTGTTCAACCTCCCGCCGCGAAGCCTGCATCTTCCTGTCGAGATCAACGAATACGGAGAGGCCGGATTCCTTCCGTGCCAGTTCCTCGGTCAGCTCCACCAGGGCCTGATTGAGCCGGTCCAAGCCCTTCCGCCGTTCGTCCCTCCGCGCTTCGACGGCCCGTAATTCCTCATGACGCTGACGCGCCTGATCAACATTCCTTCGGTCCCGTTCGCAGCCTTCGAGTGTTCGGGTGAGCTCGGAGGAGGGCGTGGCAATCTGGACCAGCGAGCTGCGCTGGGCCTCGACTTCAATTGAAAGCGTAGCAACCTCTCCTTCCAGTGCCGGAATCCTCACGCCGGCTTCGATGGCGCGCCCAATCTTCGGGCAGGACGCGTAAGGGCCTTCACCCCGGCAAGGCACTATGGCAAGCTCTTCCCGCTCCACCCGCAAACGTTCAAGTTCGGCTATGTTGTTCCTCAGTTCGCCATCGAGAGCTTGGACAGTGCGCTCGGCTTCACGGTTGGAGGTCTCGAGCCCCTGAATCTCCCGGATTTGCCGATGGAGTTCTTCGATGTGATTAGCCAGTGTCGCGCCTCGTTCCGTCAAACCGGCGAGGTCCTTCTTTCCTGTCAGAAGGTTCTCATCTCTCCCAATCTGACGCTTGGTTTCTGTAATCTCCGCATCCGCTTTGCGCAGCTTCTGATTGAGAGCCTCAACCTCGGCCAGGAGCGGCTTCCGACTGGCTTCCGTGGCCTGAAGCGCCAGCAGCCGCTGTTGTGCCACACGCTTTTCGCCTTCCAGGGTTTCAAGCCGGGCTGATGCCTCTGCAAGCCGGGCCTCAATTCCCGCAGGGTCTTCAACCCCGGCCTCCACCAGCTCCTTCAGGCTTCTCGCCTGCCCTTCCAGGCCAAGCGTGGTCTTGGCCACTTCGTCGCCCCTGTCTTTGGCGGCGGCTGCAATCAGTCTTAGCCGGTCCAGCCCGAGCAGCTCTCGGATGAACAATTCCTTCCGCTCGCTCCGATCCAGCGAGAGAAAGTTACCCGTGCGTTTCTGGCTGGAAAAGATGCTACTGAGGAAGAAGTCGGGCGTGCCCGCGCATTTGCGGATAAGGTCCTCAAAGGGTTCCTTCTTGCCGTTGGTAAGCGGTTTCCCATCGCCGTTGAAGAGATAGCTCTCCATCTGTCGGGACTTGGGATCGATCTTGAGAAGCGACCGGTAGCGGGCGCCATTGACGCTGAACGTGAGGTCGATTTCGGGCTGGGGATGAGTGGCGAAGTCATAAAGCGACCGCTTCTGGCCGGGCAGTTGGCGGAACAGAGCAGCGAATACTGATCCGATCAGCGTGGACTTGCCGGCGCCGTTCTCGCCCACAATGGCGATTAGTCCCTCACCCAGATTATCGAAGTCAACGCAGACTTCATTTGGGAATGCCTCGGTGATTCCCCGCAGCCGCAGGTAATGCAATCTCATCGTTTGTCCTCGTAGGGAGAGTCAGTGCAAGGGTGGATATCCTCGCCAGGGAGGTAGGCGAGCCGCCGACCGAGTGAATTTCAAGCGAGGAGCAGGCAGGGGACCGAAAGGTGTCGGAGGAATCGGTCGACAGAGAGGCCGTTTCGGACTTTGGCATTCTCAACGCTGGGGAAACTGGCCCTTTCCGCCCGCGCTGGAAGCTCCGAATACTGAAAACTCGGCTGGCGATGGCATTCGGGGGCGGTCACTTGCATGTTGTCGGTCGGGTCGGAGTCCATCATGGAAATTCCGATTCGAATGGTAGAATAATTGAGTCGACAAGGAAGAGTCCATGCTCTATCGAAAAATGCCGAAGACCCAAGACGAGTTGTCGATCCTGGGCTTCGGTTGCATGCGCCTGCCGCAGAAGAACGGGCGGATCGATGAAGAAAGGGCAGCCCAGCAGATCCGGCACTCCATCGACCACGGGGTGAACTACCTCGACACGGCTTGGCGCTATCATGGGGGCGAAAGCGAGCCCTTCGTGGGTCGCACCCTCACCGGGGGATACCGTGAGCGGGTAAAAGTCGCCACCAAGCTGCCTGCTTGGCTCGTCAAGAACCGCGCGGATATGGACCGGTTTCTCGACGCACAGCTTCAGAAGCTTGCCACGTCCCGGATCGATTACTACCTGGTCCACTCGCTCAATGGAAATAATTGGGACCGGGTGGCAGCACTGGGTGTCGGGGAGTTTCTTGAGCGGGCTAAGTCCGACGGGAGAATCGTCAATGCCGGCTTCTCGTTCCACGGGATCCGGGAGGACTTCAAGCGCATCGTCGACGCCTATCCCTGGTCGTTCTGCCAGATCCAATACAACTACCTGGACGAGGAGCAACAAGCCGGCACCGAGGGGCTGAAGTACGCCGCTTCGAAGGGACTCGGCGTGATCGTCATGGAGCCTCTCCGTGGCGGCATGCTGGCCGCTTCGCCGCAGCCGCCGGCCATCGATGCCCTTTGGCGCGAGGCTGAAGGGGGCCGGAGCCCTGCCGAATGGGCTCTAAGGTGGGTCTGGAACCACCCGGAAGTGAACGTGGCCTTGTCGGGGATGAACGACGAGGCGCAGGTTGAAGAGAACCTGAGAACTGCCTCCAACGCGTATCCGGGTTCGCTCCCACCTGCAGAGGTCGACCTGATCGGCAGAGTGGCCCGGAAATACCGGGAGATCATGAAGGTGGCCTGCACCGGCTGCGGATACTGCCAGCCGTGCCCGTCGGGCGTCGACATCCCCGGCAGCTTCGATGCTTTCAATGCCTTGCATACGTTCGGCAACCAGGAGGCCCGATTCCTCTACGTGTTGCGGGGGTGCGGTGCGCTGTCCGGCCAGCCTTCCTATGCTTCGCAGTGCTCGCACTGCAGGGATTGCGTCCAGAAGTGCCCGCAGGGTCTTGAGGTTCCAGAACTCCTGGAGGAGGTTGTACGGGAGTTCGAGGCGGAAGGAATGGGTGAGCGCGAGGCCATGGTCCGCCGCTTCTTCGAACTCTGATGCGTCCGTGCATCCGCGAGTCCCACGGCACATCTAACGATCCGCCTTATTGAACCCGTGCGGACTCCCCGGGATGGACACCATGGTCGGGTAGTTCGAAAGTGGTCCAGGGTGGGGAGCCCAATCCTTTGCACTCAAGCGTTTCTGAAATTAGATTCTCACGTTTTGCTTCCAGAAAATCATAGTGTCATGTAAGGGTGTAGGGCAGGGGAAATTTCTATCTCCCCGCCAGCCCGGTCCGAATGAAATGCTCGTCGGTGAATTCTCGGTCGCGAGCAAAATCCCTTGAAGAGGTTATCGCGGTATATAAAAAGGGTAGGGAGTTCAGCTTTCTTAAGCGGAGAGAACTGCCTTTTCCACTTCCGCCAGCTTGGTAAGCAACCGCTCCTGGCGGTCAACTGGCGGTACGCCTTTCATCGTCCAGTAGGCACGAAGCTTTTCTTCGGCCGAGTGCGCAGTAGCGATGGGGCCAGACTCCACCGGAAGGTCCGCATCGTGCTCGATCTTTACCTTCAGTTCGGCGGGGTTCGCAGCCAATAACTTCTCCCTGAGATTCTCCTGCTGCTCGCGGCTGAGCAAGTGGTCAGGTCCGTTGGGAACCGTCACCACGACTTTCACCCGAGAGTCTTTCAAGGTGGCCAAATCCAAGTTGTCGGGTAGCCGAAGGGCGCCATCTTCGTAGACGGCATGAAGCTCCACCATCCGGCGGGTGGGTGACACCCTGAACTCAACGTCCAGGTCCGACAAGTCCGGGCGAAGCTCGGGAGAATTCAGTGTCACCAGGTGGTACCCTTTGTCTTCGACCTCGCTGTAATCGCAGCGGGAAAGTGACCCGGAGTACCAGACGCGAGGGGCGAGCTGTTGTCGCAGATGAACGTGGCTGAGCCCGACATACTGGGCCTTCAAGCTACGTAATGGATCAAGGGGGTACTCGGCACAGCGCCCGACCAACGGCTGACCACTGCTCACCCTGGCGCCAGCCACCCCGAAATGCCCGAAGAAGAGCTTGTAGCTTCCAGGCCGCTGCTCAAAGCGCCGGTTGAACTCATCGAGTTGCCGGGCGAAGGTTTCACCCAGACTGTGCCCGTCGCCGGCCATCTCAGCTTTCCGGGGATACGGGAAGACTGCGACAGCAGCCTCGCCAATCTCAACCATGTCCGGCTCGGTGCAAAGATAGATGGGGTGGCCGGCCTTGGCTCGTGCCAGGACGTGTAAGTCTCCATCTAGTTCCTTGCCGTGGTTACCCGCCACCAGGATGACCGGGGCGTGGTTGCCCATCTGAATGAGCGTGTCGACCCAGAGATTCCGCTCTTTGATGGTTTGCTTGTAGGTCGTGAGGTCGCCATTCACTACAAAAACGTCTACGTTCGCACGGATGGCATCTGCGACAAACCACTCCAGACACCGAGCCGTGTCGCCGAAGTAGCGGTCCTCTTCCATGTGAAAATCACCACTGTGGGCTAACCGCAAGGGCATGTGCAACCTCCTTTCACGTCAATTCCTCGATACATGCTTCTCTTAACAGGCAGCGACGAAGCTCGAAACCATTGCCATGTCGGAGAACTCCCCGAGGGGCATATGAGCGTATCGTTCCGTGAGAAAAAGAGACCAAATGGAAATCTCGGACACCGAACGCATACGACTATCTCATCGCCGAAACCGCAGATCAGTTTGGTAGGTGTGTAGTTTTTGGCCAGCGGGTCGGCACCATCACAGTCCGAACAATGCCATTTGGTCCGAAGGAATGGCGTCCCTTGATGGCCTGCGCGAGGCCTTTGGCGGTTGCGCCCCTTCGGGCGACATACCAAACATCAGAAGCTGCGTCACCATTGCCGGGATCGGTGCTGGCGGTGGAATAATGATTTCTGGCACATTCCTCTCCGGAGGTTCTGCTTCCATTTCCGATTGCGATGTCTCCCCGGCCCGAACCCCGAACACATCTGCCTGCCTTTCCACGACCTGTTTCCAAACCGCATCGGCGCTCTCCCCGATGCCCTTTTCCGTCACCAACTCCCGCGCCATCGCCATCAGGATGTCATCACCTTCATCGATCGCTTGCAGGCCGTTGCTCGCAAACTTTCCTTCCATGGCAAGCGAAACCAAGAGCTTCTTCCCCATCAGCCGCACACACGTTTCCTGCATGGTGCCCGCGTAGTAAAAGAATTTCACGTTGACATTATTGCGCTGCCCGATTCTCCACGAGCGCCGGCTGGCTTGCCGCAGGGTGTAAATGGAATAGCCCGTTTCGTAGAAGAAAACATCTGGGAACGACCAGAGGTCTAGGCCAGTCTGAACCAAACGTGGGTGGCAGATTACGACCTGAACCCCGGCCCGCAGTTGCCGCTCGTACCAGGACTCCCGCTGCTCCGGGGCAACCTCCGTGGTCAGCACGGCAACCCTGATTCCTTCTTTGGCCAGGATCCGCTCCAGCCGTCGCGTTACGTCGCGTTTCTGCGTATAGACCGCATAGACCTGCACCTTCCTGCCGCGCTCCAGCGAGGACTTTATTTCCTCCACCAGCCGCCGTTCTTTGGCATAGATGTAATTCTCGTCTAAGTCACGTGTAGCTGCGATGAGGAATGGCTCACGACGTTGGGTATCGGGATTGAATTCACGCCCTATCAAATCCCCGAAACCAAAAGGCCGGTCGACATAAGCCAGCAGGGCATTCAAGGCGACGCTTGCGACCGACTGGTTGCCTCGATGCTCACGCAGGGCCTTCTTAATGTCCTGCTCCATGTCCTCGTAAGCCTTTTTCAGAGGCTGGTCCATCTCCACGCTGACCACTTCCTCCCGGTAGGGAGGGAGAGCGTCGGAGATGTCCTCCAGCGACACGAACGCTCCAAGGCTCATCAGGAAACGGCCAAACAGCAGGGGTGAGGCTCCTGGCCGGTGGCGGACCCGGGTTGTTACCCGTGCCTCGGAACAGGCGTTATCTGCGGGCTCAATCACTGTGATCTTTTCCAGCAGGCCGTAGATTTCGGTGAAGGCCCGAACTCCCGCTTCGCCGTATTCAAAACCCTCTTCGAGCATGCGCGATGCCCCGAGGCGAAATAGGATATTGAAAAGTTCGTCCGCGTAGCCGCCCAAGAGTGTCCCCGTGAGCACGGCGATGTGACGGGCGGACGCGGCCAGCATGCCCAGAGCATTGCCCTGGGCCGTGTCTCCTCCCTTCAGCTCGTGAACTTCGTCGGCTATGGCGTAATCAAAAAACCCGTCCATGTACCGGCCGATGAAGTCGATCGGCGCAAAGCGCCGAATCTTCTTCCCGTCTGCCTGCCAAAGCGCGCTGTATAGTGGCCGGCGCGCGTGGTTTGCTCTGTCACCTTGGCCCAGAGTTTCGCTGAGCTTCACCTTCTTGAAGTCCATCGCCAGCAGGCGTTCGCCTTCACTTCCCAGGTAGACCGGGGACCCACTGTCCGGATTGACGACGCTGCCTTGGTAACGGCCGCACCGGGCGACTTGGTAGGCGTGGCGCCAGAAGTACCCGAGCTTGGCGCGATCCCGGCCGACAACAAACAGTGCCGGAGTAGAGCAAATTGAATCCCAACGCTTGCGGGCTGAAGGAGATGACTTGCGCAGCCGTAACTCACTCAGGCTGGTCCGCAATCCCTCCCGCACGATACGCTTGTTCCTCAGCTTGACTTCGTTCACGCCACAGTGACTGTTGGAGTTGGTTGGTGTCCGCAGCCCGTCGATGATGAATACGCGGACACGCGGCAGGGTCAGCATTGCTTCCCGGCACCACTTCTCGACCAATTGCGGTGGAACCATTGCGACAGCCGTAAAGGGTCGGTTCTCAGCGTGGGTTTGAACCGCACCCAGCGAGATCAGCGTCTTGCCCGTACCGCACTCCGCAATCACCGCTCCTGCCCGGGCCTGTTGCCAACGTCGGACTAAACCCATTATGGCGAGGGTCTGAGCCGGATAGGGTTTCCGAAGGAGCTTGGCAATCATTGGTGAGGGTAGGTCGTCGATGGAATGCAACGGTCGGTGGGATTGGAGGATTCGGTCCCCTAACTCTTGAACATGGGCACGCAAATATGTTGGGATATCGGTTATGGGCTCCATGGCTCTGAAAGTGCCTCCTCTGAGGTTTGGGTGCGATATAAGCAGGTGACTGATTCTTGGTGGGTCAGGCGTGGGTGATCGAACCGCTGATAGTTGCTGCTTCGAGCATGGCGCGTGGAATCTCTACGGTCTGGACATAAAAGCTGGCATGTTTCGGGATAGCGATAAATACGATGGAGTCTAATCGCACGATCATTTCCTCGCACTCAACGGCAATGATCTGGTGAGGTGACACCTGGAGGCTCTCAGGAACGCAGACGATTTCCTTCTCCTCAATTGGAAGTTCATCCAGGATGCCCTCCAAAGTCCATTCCGTATCTTCAACTTGCTCTCCAGGGCTGGCAGGATCCTTCCAGGGAGAGAAATACTCCGCGAAATATGCCCAGTAATAGGTTTCATCGATATCCGGGTC
>PMYF01000826.1 GCA_003171295.1 Acidobacteriota bacterium
TCACGCGTAGCTGCGATCAGGAAGGCTCACGACGTTGGGTTTCGGGATTGAACTCACGTCCTATCAGATCCCCGAAGCCGAAAGGTCGGTCAGGGTAAGCGAGTAAAGCATTCAAGGCGACGCTCGTGACCGACTGGTTGCCTCGATGCTCGCGGAGGGCCTTCTTGATGTCCTGTTCCAAATCCTCGTAAGCCTTCTACAAAGACTGATCCATCTCCACGCTGACCACTTCCTCCCGGTAGGTAGGGCATCGGAGATATCTTCCAGCGATACGAAGGCACCCAGACTCATCAGGAAGTGGCCGAACAGCAGCGGTGAGGCTCCTGGCCGATGGCGGACCCGCGTTGTAACCCGTGCCTCGGAACAGGCGTTATCGGCCGGTTCAATCACCGTGAACTTTTCCAGCAGGCCGTAGATTTCGGTGAAGGCCCGAACTCCCGCTTCGCCGTATTCAAAGCCCTCTTCGAGCATTCGCGATGCCCCGAGGCGAAATAGGATATTGAAAAGTTCGTCCGCGTAACCGCCCAAGAGTGTCCCAGTGAGTACGGCGATGTGGCGGGCAGACGCAGCCAGCGTGCCCAGAGCATTGCCCTGAGCCGTATCCCCTCCCTTCAGCTCGTACACTTCGTCAGCAATGGCGCAATCGAAGAACTCGTCCATGTACCGGCCGATGAAGTCAACCGGCGCAAAGCATCGAGTCGTCTTTCCATCTGCCTGCCAAAGCGCGCTGTAGAGCGGCCGTCGGGCATGGTGGGTTCCATCACCTTGGCCAGCGTTTCGCTGGGCTTCGGCTTCTTGAAGTCCATCGCCAGCAGGCGCTCGCCCTCATTGCCGAGGTAGACCGGAGACCCACTGTCCGGATTGACGACGCTGCCCTGATAACGTCCGCAACGGGCGACCTGGTAGGCGTGCTTCCAGAAGTACCCGAGCTTGGCGCGGTCCCGGCCGACGACAAACAGTGCCGGAGAAGAGCAAATTGAGTCCCAACGCTTTCTGGCTGAAGGAGATGTCTTGCGCAAGCGCAACTCGCTCAAGCTGGTCCGCAATCCCTCGCGCACGATGCGTTTGTTTCGCAGCTTAACTTCGTTCACGCCCTGGTGACTGTTGGAGTTGGTGGGCGTCCGCAGCCCGTCGATAATGAACACGTGGCAGCGTGAGGATAGTTTCTCGACACCACTTCTCGACCAATTGAGGTGGGACCATTGCGACAGCCGTAAAGGGTCGGTTCTCAGCGTGGGTTTGAACCACACCGAGCGAGATCAGAGTCTTGCCCGTACCGCACTCCGCTATCACTCCACCCGCGCGGGCCTGCTGCCAGCGTCTAACCAGACCCATGATGGCGAGCGTCTGTGCGGCGTAAGGTTTCCGAAGGAGCTTGCCAATCATGGGTGACGGTGGGTCGTCGATGGAGTGCAAGGGCGGGTACGATTCATGATTCGGTCCACTAACTCTTGGGCATGGGCACGCAAATATTTTGGGATATCAGTTATGTTGTCATGCTTCATGAAACACCCCTCCTTCGGATCCCTGCGTGTGCTGATGGCCACATAACTTGCATACTTGGCTGATTTCAAATTCACTCCAAGGAGTCAGCCAAATGTTTGACCAGTTGGTGAAGCGCAGTAATGCGGTATGGGTCTACTGGACGGGCCGCTTTGCCGAAGAGCGGCGTACTTTTCTTTGTCACTTGAACGAACGCGGCCATGGTTTGCACACCCTCCGACAGATCAACAAATTCTTGCTTGTTATTGCGGAGCGGGTGAACGTACGGCAACGAATGGCGATCACGGAACTGCAGATTGTGCGGGCAGCCAAAGACTGGGCCGCGAAGTCTGCCTGCGATCCAGGAGGCGGGCGTCGCAGAACCAAGAAAAAATGGCGAGATGATCCAAGCCTAATGGAGTTCTTGCGCAAGCTCTGAGCCATCCGTTTTCTATGGCTCTCGATGATTCTCAGGGGGCGACTTCAGTTGGCGCCCCCTCTTTTTTATGTGGCAACGAAAGCAAAGAAACCTGTTCTGAACGAGGTGCTCGTGAAGCACGACAACATAACTGATATCCCAACATATTGCAGAGGATTTTTAGCTCAGCGGGCGCAGCGGAGAACACTTTGGAGGATGATCTGAAGGTGGTCCGCGCCCGGTGAGCTAAAAATCGGTTGGACTAAAGCGCGGGCCAACGACGGCGCTATGGGTATTGAATGCCCGGTGCGGGTCGGAGGGAAGGGTGTGGGGCCGCGGCAGGTGGTGACAAAGACCAGCAGTTATGGAAGAAAGCAGCATGGGAGTGACCAGAAGGCTGCGCATCGGGCGGAGTATCGTCATCGCTGGACTGGGGAGGCCGAACTCCCCCGTGCGCTTGGAGGAAGGAAGCGCGGTGAGATTTAACGGATTGGAAGTCAGCCATCTCATGGAGTGTTGAGAGGCGGCGCCCGATCTGAGGGAGGGAGGGCGGCGATCGTGACCATGTGCCCACAGTGACAGAGCGAACAGTCGCGCAGAGACTTCCCGGTGAGTTTCTCGTAGAGATCACGATAGTCCGGTTTATCCTCGCGGGCGACGGGGGTGATCCCTACCCCCAGCAACTGGCGGCACCGAGCCAGCTTGGCTTGTCGGTAGCGGTGGGCGAGAAAGCCGTAGTGGCGGATGCGTTGAAAACCGTCCGGCAGAACATGGAGCAGGAAGCGGCGAATGAACTCGTCCGCCTCTAGGGTCATCGTCTTTTGCCGGTCGTGGTCGCGATAATCTTTCCAATGAAAGCTGACTCGGCCGTTATCGATGTCGAGCAAGCGATGGTTGGAAATGGCGACGCGATGGGTATAACGGCCCAAGTAGTTGAGGACCTGTTCGGGACCCCAGAAGGGTGGTTTGGCGTAAACCACCCACTCGGTTTGGCGGAGTGGGGCCAAGTGCTGAGCGAAAGCTCCGGGGGCACGGAGTCGCTCCAGAGAAGAAAAGAACTGGAGCTTGCCGGTGTCAAAGGCGGTCTGCAAGTATTCGAGGAACAGCCGCCGGAACAGGTGCGACAGGACGCGCACGGGCAGGAAGAATGCGGGGCGGCAGGCGATCCAACGCTGGCCGTCGGGGGAAAGGCCGCCGCCCGGGACCACACAGTACAGATGCGGGTGGAAGAGCAAGTTTTGTCCCCAACTGTGCAGCACGACGAGGAAGCCGATTTCAGCGCCAAGGTGCTTGGGATCAGCGGCGATGGTGCGTAAGGTCTCCGCCACGGCGCGGAAGAGAATGCTGTAAACCTCGGCTTTGTTCTGATAGGCGATGGCGGCTATCTGTCCCGGCGCGGTAAAGACGACGTGGAAATAGGGGGTGGGTAAGAGTTCGGCCTGCCGATCTTCCAACCACTGAGCGCGAGCCAAGGACTGACACTTTGGACAGTGCCGATCGCGGCAGCTATTGTAAGCCGGGCGCTGGTGGCCGCAGGAGTCACACTCCTCCAGGTGGCCGCCCAGAGCGGCGGTCCGGCACCGTTCGAGGGCGCTCATCACGCGCCGCTGCCCGCGCGAAAGCGATCCAGCGTGCTGTTGCCGGTACGCCGAACCATGGCGGCGGAAGATCTCCGCCACTTCGAGTTGCAGACGCTCCATCGGCCCGGAGCTCAGAAATACTGGGGCGCAGCGGGCTTTGATTCAGCCGCCACCGGCTGCGGGAGCAGGTCGAAAGGGCTGGTGGTGGAGCAAACCTTGCTGGTGGCAATACGCAGGTAGCGAGCCGTCGTCGCCAGGCTGCAATGACCGAGCAGCAGCTGGATGCGGCGCACGTCGGTTCCGTACTCGAGCAGATAGACCGCGAAGGCGTGGCGCAGAGAATGCGGGGTAATCGGCTTGGGAATATGGCAACGTCGATGGGCCTCCCGGCACGCTTCCCCCACCGCGTACCGCGTGATGTGTCGGCCAGGGATATCGTCCGGAAAAAGCCAGGGCCGGGGCTTGTCCATGCGCCACCAATCACGCAGGGTTTCCAGCAGCTTGGGGGAGAGCATGACATAGCGGTCTTTCTGTCCCTTGCCCTGTTCGACGCGGATGACCATGCGTTGGCTGTCAATATCGGAGGGTCTCAGGCCTACCGCCTCGGAGATGCGCAACCCGGCGGCGTAGCAGACGGTGAGGATGGTGCGATGCTTGGGGCTCGGCACGCAGCTCAGAAAGTGCCGGACCTCTTCCGGGCTGAGCACGATGGGCAGTTTCTGAGGTTTCTTGGGGGCGGGGATGATGTCTTCGAAGCTCCAGTCTTTGTGGAGCGTGACTTTGTAAAGGAAACGCAGGGCGGCGACGGCGATCAGGATGGAACCGGGAGCCAGCTTCTCTTGGTTGGTCAGGTAGACTTGGTAAGAGCGAATCCCCTCGGGACCCAGGGCTTCTGGTGACTTGCTGAAATAGCGTGCGAACAGAGAAACCTGCAGGACGTAGGTGGCTTGAGTATGCGGTGACAGATTGCGCACCTGCATGTCCTCAGTCAGGCGTTGGCGAAGGGGTGTCATGGAAAGCTCCTTTGCGAAATGAAATGTGCTGCCAGCAGCCTTTCCATGTTTTCGCAAAAGAGCTTAGGGGAAAAGAGAGAGAAGGAACGTCAGGATGAGATCAATACACCTCTCCGACTACGCACGGAAAGCTGAGTTACCACATACCGCATAGCGGTTTAGTCCAAACGTAAATTTGTAGCGATGTCAGTTATGGGCGCCATGGCTCTGAAAGTGGCTCCTGTGAGGTTTGGGTGCGATACGAGACGTGAATTATATTAGCCTCCTCAGCGGAATCTGTGGGTACAACATTGGCGCAAATAGCTGAAGGAATGTGCGTTAGTATGAATCTTGATGGCCAATTTTTGAGTTTCAATTTGGAAAGCCGATCAATGCCATAGGAAAGTCTGGTTGATTGCCAAACCATGGGTTATACTCGACGACGCTCTGAAGGAAAACGATGGAGGAAAAGTATGTTTCACTTAATCTGGTATATTCTTATTGGGCTAATCTCGGGGGTTATCGCGAAATCGG
>PMYF01000056.1 GCA_003171295.1 Acidobacteriota bacterium
ATCAGGAAGCGGCCAAACAGCAGTGGTGAGGCTCCCGGCCGGTGGCGGATCCGCGTTGTAACCCGTGCCTCGGAACAGGCGTTATCGGCCGGCTCAATCACCGTTATCTTTTCCAAGAGACCGTAGATTTCGGTGAAAGCCCGAACTCCCGCTTCGCCATATCCAAAACCCTCTTCGAGCATTCGCGATGCCCCGAGACGAAATAGGACATGGAAAAGTTCGTCCGCGTAGCCGCCCAAGAGCGTCCCAGTGAGCACTGCAATGTGTCGGGCGGACGCAGCCAGGGTCCCGAGAGCATTCCCCTGGGCCGTATCCCCTCCCTTCAGCTCGTGAACTTCGTCAGCTATGGCGTAATCAAAAAATCCGTCCATATACCGGCCGATGAAGTCGATGGGTGCAAAGCGGCGAATCTTCTTCCCATCTGCCTGCCAAAGCGCGCTGTAAAGCAGCCGCCGGGCGTGATTTGTTCCTTCCCCTTGGCCCAGCGTTTCGCTGAGCTTCACTTTCTTGAAGTCCATGGCCAATAGGCGTTCGCCTTCACTTCCGAGGTAGACCGGAGACCCACTGTCTGGATTGACGACGCTGCCCTGATAACGCCCGCAGCGGGCGACCTGGTAAGCGTGCCGCCAGAAGTACCCGAGCTTGGCGCGATCCCGGCCGATAACAAACAGTGCCGGAGAAGAGCAAATTGAATCCCAACGCTTGCGGGCCGAGGGGGAGGTCCTGCGCAGGCGCAACTCGCTCAAGCTGGTCCGCAATCCCTCGCGCACGATGCGTTTGTTTCGCAGCTTGACTTCATTCACGCCGTGATGACTGTTGGAGCTGGTGGGCGTCCGTAGCCCGTCGATGATGAACACGCGGAGGCGGGGCAGCGTGTGCATTGCTTCCCGGCACCACTTCTCGACCAATTGAGGTGGGACCATTGCGAGCGCCGCAAAGGGTCGGTTCTCAGCGTGGGTTTGAATCGCACCGAGCGATATCAGCGTCTTGCCCGTGCCGCACTCCGCAATCACGGCACCAGCTCGGGCCTGCTGCCAACGTCGGACCAGGCCCATGATGGCGACGGTCTGGGCAGGGTAAGGTTTCCGAAGGAGCTTGCCGATCATGGGTGACGGTGGGTCGTCGATGGAATGCAACGGTGGGTATGATTCAAGGATTCGGTCCCCTAACTCTTGGGCGTGGGCACGCAAATATGTTGAGATATCGGTTATGTTGTCGTGCATCATGAAATACCTTTCCTGCTGCTCGCTGCATGTGCTAATGGCCACATAACTTACATACTTGGCTGAGTTCAAATTCACTCCAACGAGTCAGCCAAATGTTTGACCAACTCGTGAAACGCAGTAATGCGGTATGGACCTACAAGACGGGCCGCTTTGCCGAAGAGCGGCGTACTTTTCTTTGTCACTTGAACGAACGCCGCCATGTTTCACTGGCTACAACAAATATCTTTGCGGAAACAGACCTGGCAATGAAAGCGAAGGCGTTGGCTGCCTTGGAACCCGGAGGGGGGAGCCGCCGAAAGAAGTGGTGGTGACACGATCCGAACCTAATGGAGTTCTCCCGAAAGATCTAAAGGCGAGCTTGCAACAAATTCTCCCTTGGCCTGTCGATGGGCGGGCGATGGAGAACGTCGCCCTCCATCCAAGGATTGCAGTATGAGAGTCCCAATTTCCGGTTTGCCGACTACACGGGAGTCGGGCCAGACTTCGTTGAAATGAGGCCTGGGGCGGGGTATGATCTCGTCAGATATATGTCTGAAGATCTGCGGGTGGGAGATTCACGATGAGGGCAGTAGTGCTGCATGAGTACGGCGGTCCCGAGAAGCTGAAGTTTGAAGACAACGTTCCCGAGCCGCAGATTAGCGGAGGCACGGTACTGATCGAGGCTGCCGCGGCGAGCGTCAATCCGATTGACTGGAAACTGCGTTCAGGGATGCGGCAGAAGGATTTTCCATTGTCGTTTCCTGCAATTCTGGGCCGCGACGTGAGTGGCGTCGTACGGGCGGTGGGCTCAGATGTGAAGCACTTCAAGGCCGGCGACCGCGTTCTGGCACTCTCCAACGCGACCTATGCCGAGTTGGTTGCAGTGGACGATTCGGTCGTGACCCATCTGCCGGATGGCGTGGACCTGGCGAACGCGGCCGCGATCCCGCTGATTGCGCTCACGGGAGACCAGCTTGTGCGCCTTGCGACACACGTGAAAAAGGGACAGGTTGTTTTGATAACAGGAGCGCTGGGCAGTGTTGGGCGCGCGGCAGTGCATACGGCTAAGAAGATAGGCGCGCAGGTGATTGCAGGTGTTCGGGGGAAAGAGCTGGATACCGCCCGCTCCCTCGGTGTCTCTGGTGTGCTCGCGATTGATGACGATGAAGCGATTGAGAACTTCCGCCTGGTGGATGCAATTGCGGACACCGTGGGCGGTGAGGTTGCAGCGAAGCTGATCGCGAAGGTAAAGCAGAGCGGCTCCTTTGGGTACACCTCTGGCTTGCCGGAAAGCGCGGCGGTCCAAAATCCGACAGTGAAGATTAAGCGTGTGCTCGCGCAGCCTGATCCCTCCAAGGTGCGTGAGTTTGTCGATGACGTGCGTGACGGCAAGTTCGTTCTGCCTATTGGTCGCCGGATGCCGTTGCGTGATGCGGCAGACGCACATGTGCTAGGGGAGAAAGGCGGCATTGGGAAGATCCTCCTGCTGGCGCCGGATTCATAGCACTGATTTCTTCACGGCGACCTCAGTGGACGCATTACGCGCAATTCGGAAGTTGAAAAGTTGCGACCGACGCAAACTTCAAGTTCAAGCTCCCCAAACTGGCTGATCCCGTGGCCCCTTGCAACTCAACACTTTTCTCTTCCAACACCGTTGCAAATCGAAACAAATGCCGTGCAAACGACTGGGTGCGCGAAGCCCAGTCTTATGTGACCGATCAGACTTGAAAAATGTCACCCGAAGAGGTGTTTCATGACGCACGACAACATAACCGATATCGCAACATACGCAAATATGTTGCGATATCGGTTATGGGCTCCATGGCTCTGAAGGTCCCTCCTGTGCAGTTGCGTGCGATACGAAATGTGCGTGATTATTGGTGGGTCAGACGTGGGCGGGTGAAGTTTTGGTAGCTGCCGCGGCTTCGATCATGGCGAGTGGCAATTCTACAGTCTGCACATAAAAGCTGGCATGTTTCGGGATGGCCATGAACACTATGGAGTCTAGTCGAACGACCATTTGCTGGCACTCGACGGCGGCAATCTGGTGAGGTGGCACATGGAAGCTCTCAGGAACGCAGGCTACTTCCTTCTCTTCAATTGCAAGTT
>PMYF01000314.1 GCA_003171295.1 Acidobacteriota bacterium
AACCAGGTGCAGGTTTTCGCCTTGCTGGTGGGCGCGAAAAGCCGTGGACCTCACAGAGTGGCCACGGTCACTGCTGTCGTGACCGCAGGCTTTCCCTTCGATGACGGATGCGCCTGAATCGAGTGTGGGATGGGCTGTTGAAGCGATCGGAGGATGGGCGCTGGTCGAGATTGACGACGTGCGCTTGCTGCTAGGAAATCGTGCATGAGAAAGGCCCACGGTCAGGACTGCACTGGCCGTGGCTACGACCCGGATAGTCTGGCGACGCTCAACGCAGATGGGCGCACACTCGACCTCACCGTCATCAACCGGAGCGAAGACCAGGATCTGAGCGCGGCAATTCGGGTGAGCGGCTATAAAGTCGCCGCCGGCGACCCGGTGCGCGTCTTCGAAATGAATGGCAAAGACAAGGTCGCAGCAAATCCGTCGGCAGCACTGAAAACGTCTAACATCCAGGAGAAGGTAATCCGCGTCGAATTACAAAACAGCCCGGCTTCCAAACAGGACACGACAAAAAAAGGCCACGACTGGCAGTTGCAGTAGACAGGAGGCAAAAATGAACACCGTGTTCAGTTATATCGTTCAGAGACGTTTCTCCCAAGAGTATGAGAATATCGCCACCGAGGCGCTTGACTTCATACTTAAATCCGATGAATCCGCCCGAGCCGGCCTCATGAAACTTCTTCGCGGAATCGCTCCCGGCCTGCCGAGTCTCAATTTTCGTACTCAACAGACTGATGGCAATGCACGCCCTGATATGTGGGGGTTTGATGGAACCGTAGCGCGGGTGTTTATCGAGAACAAATTCTGGGCTGGGCTGACCGAGAATCAGCCCGTCACTTACCTGCACCTTCTTGCCAAACACCCGCAACCCTCTGTTCTTCTCGTGGTCGTGCCAGCGGCCCGCGAAGAAACAATATGGCGTGAACTCCTTCGCCGACTTGGGGATGGCAACGTTTCAGTATCGAGTCGGGATACCTATGCCGGCGTTGTTCGTTCCGAGGAAACTGCTCTCGGGCCTATGCTTGCGCTCATGTCTTGGGGAAAACTGCTTTCGACAATTGAGATGGAGCTAGCAGATGAACCAGCTAAGAATGATCTCCGTCAGTTGCGCGCTCTTTGTGACGCGGCTGACAGTCAGGCTTTTAAGCCCATATCCTGCACGGAGCTAACGGACCAGCGAACCCCCGCATTTATTCTTCAGTTGAGCGAGATCGTGGAAAAGGCAGTGGGGTTGGCTGTTACAGAAGGCATTCTGAGTATCGAGCAGCTCCGCCCGCAATCAGATTTGACTCGAATTGGGCGATATGTGTGGGTCTCCAGTCGGGCCGGAGCTGGTGCTTGGCTTGGAACGCATTTGGAACTTTGGAGGGAGCACGGTGGAACTCCACTTTGGCTCGTCTTCGAAGCATCGAGTTTTGGTCGCGCAGTTGAAGTGCGTGGCCTGCTGGAACCGTGGGGCGCTCGTAAAGGTGTTTTTTCGGCAAACCATAATGACCAATTCGCCATCGCGATCAACTTGGTGACCGGAGAGGAAAAAGAACAAGTTGCCAGGTTTGTTGTGGATCAGTTGAAACAAATTGCAGAGGTCCTTTCCAAACTAAAGCCAATTGAAAGGTCTAAATGAGCAAAACTTCAGCTTCACTTCCAGCAAATCTTCGGATGTTCATTGACAACGAAAAATGGACCTATGCGAAGACAATGCCCCAATGGCCTCACGAATACATCGTTCGGGAGCAGGTTGATGGGAACCTCTTTGAGCAGTTGGCCCGCCACATTCGCGCAAACGGATACGAAGGGGCTTTCTACCAAGAAACGTTTGTCTATTATGAAGAAGACGGAATGCTTTACTGGACGATGGGCACTCCGATTAGCGAAGCAACCATCATCAACAGGTGCAGGAAAGAAAGCTCGTATGAATGTCGCCTGAGGAACGGCACGTTGCCATAACCGCTGGCTGGCGCAGACCCCTGATCTTGGGGGTCTGCGATTTCCAGAAGCTGGTAGCCACGACGAGCGTTCTTCTCGTCGTGGGCTTTTGGAAGGATTTCGGCCTGGAAGGATATTCGAGCTCGACGAACCCACGGCAAATCGCAAAACGGATTTGCCGTGGCTACCACTACAAATGCAGGGGTTCTTCGCTTCGCTCAGAATGACAGGACTTGCATTTGTTTTCCGCGGGTGGCGCCGACATGGCCTTTTATGTCGGCGACCGTTGAGAAGCCAGGACAGGCCGGGGTTAGGACGGGTGGACAGAGATGTTGCGCGTGTCGCCGGAGCGCCCCGATGCATCGGGGCGCCACCCGCGTGCCCTGCAAGGGCACAAGATAGTAGCCGGGGGCAACGCCCCCGGAAAGTGCCACCCTCATTCCCCGACTCTGAAGGGGTCGAATTACCGTGGGCCGCAGGACGCAAGACCGGCGTGACGCCACCCGGATTCGACCCTTGCAGGGTCGGGCGTGATAGGGGGTGCGGCTTCCGGGGGCGTTGCCCCCGGCTACTCTATCGATCCCCTGCGGGGATCAAGCATGGACAGTGCCGGGAACTTTCGGGGGGCAAAAAAGGCAGATGAAGCGCCTTCTGGTCCGTGACTGGCGCCGACATTGCTTTTTATGTCGGCGGCCCACTTATGCCTAGTGTAAGGTGTTGAATATCATGCCTGTGACATGGCCCGACGAATACCGCCGCGAGCACCGGCCTGATCAGGCACGGTAAGAGTCGCGGTACACGCATGTTAATACCCGACTGGAGGTCTTCAGCATAACCCCATGACGAATAAATCCCCTGCACCCCCGATCCCGCCCCGGCCCTCCTCAGTCGGCCGGAGGGAATTCCTGCGGTCCGCCGCCGGAGCCAGTCTGGCCGTGGCCGGAGTAAAGGGCGCTCAAACGACCCGCAAGCTCGCCGCGAATGCCCTGATTCGAGTCGGCCTCATCGGCCGCGATGGCCACCCCGAGATCCTCCTGAGCAGCATTCCCAAGCTCCGGAACGTTCAGTGGACAGCCTATGCCAAGGGCCAACCCGACGAGGACAGCGGGTGGGTCCGCAAGCACCCCGCCGGCAGCCACCCACCCCGCGTGTATGAGCATTACGAAGAGATGCTGGAGAAGGAACCTCTCGATGTCGTGGGGATATGTCTGCCCTTTTACCAGAACGTCGAGGCCTCGATCCGGGCAGCCCGCAAGGGAATCCAGGTGCTCTCGGAGAAGCCCGCAGCCACCAATCTCCAGGACCTCGCGCGCCTGGAGCAGGAAATCCACCAGAGTGGTGTTCGCTATAGCATCATGCTGGACATGCGGGCCCTGCCGATCTTCCAGGCCGCCCGGAACGCCGTCCAGCAGGGGATGCTGGGCGAGCCGATTCTGATTTCCAGCCAGAAATCCTACAAGTACGGGCCGGAGCGCCCCTGGTTTTACAAGGAAAGAAAAACCTACGGCGGCACGATCCCTTGGGTGGGGATTCACGCCCTCGATTACATGCGGTGGGTTTCAGGGCAGGAGTATGCCCAAGTGGCAGGGTTCGAGGGGAACAAGGCGCACCCGCAGACCCCGGGCTGTGAGGATCACGCCGGGTTGTTGTTCCAGTTGGCCAACGGAGGTACGGCGACGTGCCACNNCCTGGAAATCGGGGAGCGGGTGAACGTGATTAGCTCCCGGGGCAAGACCGGAGAATTGCCCCTGCCGCCGGCCGTCGATTTCTTTTCCACCTTTATTGCCGAGCTGCGCGGCGAAGGCCAACATCTGGTCTCAAATGACGAGGCCTTTTCAATTACTCGTATTTGCTTAAAGGCTCGCGACGCCGCTGACACGAGGGCCTGGGTGACCTTATGAGACTCTGTCCAAGACGTGCCCTTAATCCCCTGGTTCTAGCACGACCCCGCATAAAAGGGCTTTGCCTTGTGCCGGAATGACGTCCAATTGCAGATATCCCTGGTCCACATGGACACGGTAATGGGTGGGGATCACGCCCGAGCTATCCGCCAACCCCGGCCGCAGGGTGAGCCGCTCTTTGACGGGCGGTCCCTGGCTCGAACCCCGGAACTGGAGATCAACCATGGCCTCGGAATCCGGCTGCGCCGGGGGTAGAAACAAGAGTTTCACGTCGTAATTCCCTTCCAGAAGTGACTCACCCATCATGCAACGCAGACGCGTGGAGAGGGCCTTATCCACCTCCACGCTGCTCTCGCGGAGTTCCTCCGGTGTGGCGGACTGCGCCGATACCGGCAAGCCGGTTTCTTTCTCGCCCCACCCGAGCCAGAGGCGGTGATCTCTGTCGATGAAAAAGGTATAGATGCCGGGTTGCTGAGCCAGAAGCTCATGCTCGGTGGGCTCAAACTTCACGCGGATACTGTCCAAGCCGAGAGCCTGCCGTTGAGAAATGATATAGGGTAGCCAGCGCAAATTCATCGAAAGGAGCAGTCCCTTTTCGCCGGACGTGACGCCCAAGCGGGCCGCCATGCGGGCGTACTGATCGAGAACCTCCTCGGGCTTGCACAGGGAAAGGGCCTGCCGTGCCTCAGCGATAGCATTTGACTTCAGGGACGCAACCGACCGCACCCACGCGGCCTGACTATGGAAGAAGCCAGTGACAAACCGCTCCCAATCCCGGAAGTACGCCTGCCACTGCGCGGCTTGGGGCGAGAGGGAGGAAGCAGGCATCGCCTCGAGGATTTCGAGGCGCCGCCGGCTGCGAGCCTCAACCTCATCCGCATCGGGCAAGCGGCGATCGATGAATCTGTCCGTCGTATCGCGGCCAAACAGGGGAGCCTCCGTGATCCAGTGCCCCAGATAGTCCGCACCCGAAGCGCGTGCGGTACTCCCAAAAGTGCGCTCGGCCATCTGCTCGCAAGTCTCACGCAGGCTCTGGTCGCGGGAATTCCTCCACACTTGCTGTGAGAGACTCTTGTGGTAGAGATCGAGCGGCCGAGTCGTCCAGTGGAGGATGCCGTAGCCCGCGCAGCCACTCTGCTCAAGCCAGGTGGCAAAACCCGCGGGAGGGGTGTAGGGGCGCCCGGCGTAGGCGCCATCATCGTCTTGCGCGTACGGGATCGCAACCACCTTGCGGCGCGTGCTGACGCCGCGGACCGCGTCCTGAACCTGCCCTTTGCCAAGGGTATTCCATTGATGGATGCANNGCGCACCTGGCCCTTCCCGAGACTGTTCAAGCAGGTACGAAATGCCTTCGCAATCTTGCTGAGGGCAAACAGACCGGGCGACTGCCGGTCCTGCGCCAGAGAGGGGAACTTCGCGAGCGCCTGCTGATACTCCGTTCGCCAGGGCGGGGGGAATTGCGCGGGCGGCAGGTCGCGCCAGGGACTCCAGGGGCTGCCGGGCTCCCGAAACCACATCACGATTCTGTCAATCTCCGGGTAGGTGCTGAGCAGTTGCTGGACCTGGCTCTGATAATAAGCCAATCCCTCGGGTGTTTCAGGATTAGGCAACAGGTATTTGCCGCTCCGGAAGCGGGCGTTTTCCGGCAACGTGGCAATAACGTTCTGCGGGTTGGCGGAATGCGTGTCTACGTCCAGCGCGAAATTGACCCCCAGTCCGCGGCTGCGCGCAAAGGCGAACACCTGCTGCATCAGACGGGTGGCAGCTTCCACGGTTTCCTCTTCGCGCCCCAGTGCGGCGCTCGAGCCCCAGACGGGGCTTTGAAATACCTCCTCCCCCCCGTAAATCCTTCTCACATCATTGACGTGCTCCGCGCCCCAGTCGCGGCCCCGCACGCTGCTGGTGAGGAACCCGGTCGGCTTTCGCTGGCCGTTGTGAGTGAACGAGAACATGGGGTTGTTGCCATAGGCGTGCACCATGATGGAGTTGAATCGCATCTTGGCGGCCTGGCTCGCCCAGTGTTTCCAGTCGGCGAGATCCCAACCCGAGCACCCGCTCAGAAAATTGTGCCAGTTGAACAGGATTCTCTCCCCCACCAGGGGAGCGTCGACGAGTTGCCAGGTGTCAAAAGCGCAGGGGCCGAATTGCGGATCAGGTTGAGCATCGTAGGACAGGTAAAACCCGTAACCGAGCTTCTCGAGCAGGGCGTAAACGGCAAATAGCGTCGCCCGCGGGTCCGCGCCTGCGATGATTCCGACCGATGCCTGCCCTTCCTGGGCGGAGGTCGCCACAAAGCTCTCAGCTTGCGCTAGATCAGACTTTGACACGATTTGGCTTAATTGCGGAGAGTCCTCCAGCGTACCCAGCCGGATGAAGCTGCGGCCTGCCGGCATGCCATCAATGACACGGAACTGGTATGCCGGAAAAAGCCGGCCCAGATGCTCCGCGAACTCCGCCGCGGCAAATTTCTCCAGAGACGAGGCGCGCGGAGAGATCACGATCGGGACCTCACTTCCTTCCAGCGCGTAGCCTTGAGAGGCAAGGGGCGCCAGCAAAAGGGAAACAAAATCACGACGATCCATGACGTTCACGGGATGCTCCAATCCAATGTCCCTGCCGGGGATTTCCTTTGCATTTCCCGAAGGAGCGGCAATACGCGCCTGACCGCTCCCCTCCTTGTACCACTTTCCAGGTTAGCCCGTGCGACTTTGGCGCCGGGCGGAGCGGAGCCCGCGGCCGAGGCGAATTATTCAGGAGGCCGCGCCCTCCGAGGGTTGATGCGAAGAGCGCGTTTCAGTTGTCGATCTTCTGCGCAACGGCGGGATTGGGAAAATCATCTCCATCCGGCCGTTCCACTTGCTCCCGTACACTCGTCGTGCACCCTAGGGATTGCCGGAGCTGCGCTGAGAACGGGGATGCGAAAAGGTGCCATAAGAATGTTCCGCCCCGAATCGGCCGAGCGGGTGTATAATGTTTATATCGATTTGCGGGTGATAATTATTATCGTTCACAAGTCGTTCTTTATATGACGATGACCCTCAGGGAGCTCGACCAACGCATGGATCTTTTTCGTTCCCGCTGCATGGAGCGGGGCCTGGCCCTTACCCATCAGCGCTGGGTGATATATCGCATCTTGGCGGGAACGGACAAGCATCTCACTCCGGAAGCGGCCTTTGGGCAGATTCGCAAGCAAATCCCCTCCATCTCCCTGGCTACGGTATATAAGAACATCAAAACCTTTCTCGACGTCGGCTTGCTGCAGGAGGTGGGCACGTCGGGCCAGATGATGCGCCTGGACGCCAACCTCGACCCCCATCACCACCTCGTTTGCGTGCGCTGCAAGGCGATTCAGGATCTCTCCGCGGAGGGGTTGCGGCCCGTGCGATTGAAGGGGCGCTTGCCCAAGGGCTTCCGCGTGGAGCGCTTTAATGTGACTTTCTTGGGCCTCTGCGGCCAGTGCTCGCCAAGGTACACGGCTTCAACACGACATTAATCTACAAGGAGAATGTTTATGGCAAAAACCCTGAAAGGCAGCAAAACTCACGAGAATCTGAAGTACGCATTCGCAGGCGAATCGCAGGCGAACCGGCGTTATTTGTACTTCGCCAAGCATGCCGACGTCGAAGGACTTCCCGACGTGGCGGGTTTGTTCCGCGACACCGCGGATGGTGAAACCGGCCACGCCCACGGCCACCTCGATTATCTAAAGGCGGTAGGGGATCCGGCCACCGATCTGCCGATCGGCGACACGCAGGAGAACCTGAAGGCCGCCATCGCCGGCGAGACGCACGAGTACACCGATATGTACCCGGGCATGGCCAAGGCCGCGCGCGAAGAAGGCTTCACCGAGATCGCCGACTGGTTCGAAACGCTGGCCAAAGCTGAAAAGTCCCACGCGGGACGTTTCCAGAAGGGACTGGAAAGCATTTCCTAGTTACGGTTCGGGATTGCGACGACAGGGCAATACGACGGCGGCCGCGCTATCGTGTTGCCCTGAGTTCGCTTCGGCGGAGTCAATCTCATGGATATCATCAAAGGGGCGCCCACCCCGGGGATGAGTTACGACCCCAACGATCCTGTCTACTGGGACCCCCAGGGGCTCGCGCAGGAAATCCAGCGGGTGTTCGAGATCTGCAGCGGGTGCCGCCTGTGCTTCAACCTCTGTCCTTCGTTCCCGGAGCTGTTCAATGCCTTGGATCGGCAGGATGGCGGCGTTCGCAAGCTGGACGCCCACACGACGGATCGCGTCATCGACAACTGCTACCAATGCAAGCTCTGTTATGTGAAGTGCCCTTATACGCCGGATGACAAGCACGCCTTCCAACTCGATTTCCCACGCCTGATGCTGCGCGCCAATTTTCTGCGGAAGAAGCGGCGGGGCATCGGGTTGAGAGATCGTGTCCTCGCGCGGCCGGAACTGGTCGGGAAGCTTGCCCGGCTCACGCCCGGGCTCGCCAACTGGGCGAACCGGCAGCCGCTATTGCGCGCCGGCCTCCAGCTCGGGCTCGGCATCCACAAGGATAAGATCCTTCCCGAATTCCACAGGGAACGGTTTGAGGACTGGTATCGCAAGCAGCCGCCTCCCTCCGGGGATCCGAACCGGGCGGTGCTTTTCAGCACATGTTTCATCAACTACAACCATCCGGATTTGGGCCGCGATACCATGGAAGTTTTCTCGCGCAATGGCATTGCGCTGGGTTTGCCCAAGCAGAATTGCTGCGGCATGCCGGCCATGGAAGCGGGCGACATCGAGCTCGCCAAACACCTGGCGCGCGACAACGTGGCGGCATTGCTTCCTCACGTGCGGGCAGGGCGGAAGGTCATTGCCATGAACCCAACCTGCTCCTACATGATGCGGAAGGAATACGCCGAACTGCTCGGCACCCCGGAAGCCCGCGACGTGGCGGCCGCTATCATGGACCCCTGCGAATTTCTCTTTCAGCTCAAGCAGGAGGGCAAGTTCAANNGGCGTCGCCTACCATGTGCCCTGCCACTTGCGGGCGCAGAATATCGGTTTCCGCTCCCGCGACCTGATGCGGTTGATTCCTCAGACCACGGTAAAAATGGTCGAGCAGTGCTGCGGCCACGATGGCACCTGGGCGATGCGCAAGGAATTCTTCCCGCTCTCGCTGCTCAGCGGTAAGAAGGCCTTCGAGCAGATGCAGGCTGTCGAAGCCCCGGTGATGGCCACGGACTGCCCGCTGGCCGCAATTCAATTCCAGCAGGTAATCGGCCAGCGCCCCATCCATCCCCTACAGGTACTTGCCCGCGCTTACCGACCCGGCGGTTTTCCCCAAGCCCTCGACCCGCCCGAGGAGAAAGTGTAGGCCTATGCGCCCCGTTGATCTTTCCGAAATCAAGAACATCGCCGACTATGAACTTCTCCGGCCCCAGTGGCGCCCGCAAGTGATGGCCCTCAAGGAACGCCGCCGGGTCCGCCTCGGCGGACACTTGACGTTTCTCTTTGAGAACCAGGCAACCGTGCGCTACCAGATCCAGGAAATGCTGCGCATCGAGCGGATAGTCAAGCCTGCGGATATAGCTCACGAAGTTAATACATACAACGAGCTCATCCCGGCCGCGGGAGAGCTTTGCGCCTGCCTGCTGATTGAGTATGAGACTCCCGTCGAGCGCGACCTGCGGCTGCGTGAATTGCTCGGCCTCGAGCACCACATCGGAATCGAGGTCAATGGCCGGCGCTCCCCGGCTCGCTTCGACGACCGCCAGATCTCGACGGATCGCTTGAGTGCCGTGCAATACGTCAAATTCCAGCTCACCCCCGAGCAGGTGGCCAAGTTCCCACAGGGCGCCAAGCTTGTCGCCGACCACCCGAAGTATTCGGTCGAGCAGGCCCTGAACGCGGAGCAACTGGCAGAGTTGGCTGCAGATCTGAAGTAGGGGCCGGACCCTTCCGTCGCCGTGAATGGTTCCGGCGCGGGAACTGTGCGGTGGTTGGTTGGGATTTTTCGCTGGAGGTTACGCCCCGAGGCTCGTACAATAATGTGTATTACAGAGGTTAGAGATAGACATCAACGGTGCAAGGCGCAGTGTTTGAACAGGACCAACCAAGCGCCGCCGGATTGCCAACTTCCGTTGTCGATCTCCCTACCCGGTCCTACCAGCGGAGACGCCCCTAGGCATTGAAATATGCTGGCCCTTGAAGTTTGTGAGCCCGCCAGGGGCAACATAACCGCGTCAGCGCCGGCCATAGCTCTTATGGCGCCGCTCCCCTATTCTAACGCCTATACCTCTCAGCCTCCAGCGCCCGGGCCGGATCGGCCGAGCGCCCTCCCCGATCCGTCAAACAGATGCGCGGCCTCGGGGTGGATGCGAAACGCTACCCGATCACCTGCTCGCACGGGGGTATCGCCAGGGGCCTGCGCCACGAGCCTGGTCCCGTCCGCAAGCCGCGCGTGGAGGTACGCCCGGGGTCCCAGGTGTTCCAGTACGTCGATCTCGCCCGGCAACTCGCCATCCTGCTCCAAGGCCACGTGCTCAGGTCGAACCCCCAGCTTGACCCGTTCACCCGCCGTTAACCTCTCCGCGGGGGGGAGAACACTCAGGCTCGCACCGTTTGAGAAAGCCAAGGTCAGGCTCTCTGCGCTCGCGGCTTTCACTTCCACATCCAGGAAATTCATCTTGGGAGTGCCAATAAACCCGGCCACGAAGAGAGTGGCGGGATTCTGGTACAGCTCGAGCGGAGACCCCATCTGTTCAACTCTGCCATCGTTAAGGACCACAATTCTGTCCGCCATGGTCATGGCTTCGAGCTGGTCATGCGTGACGTAAACCATCGTAGTGTTGAGCTCACGATGCAGCCGCACCAGCTCCAGCCGCATTTGCGCCTGCAGCGCGGCATCGAGATTCGATAACGGTTCATCGAGCAGGAATGCCTTGGGCTGCCGCACCATGGCACGCCCAATGGCGACGCGCTGCAATTGGCCTCCAGACAGTTGGCGTGGTTTTCGGTCGAGCAACGGCTCCATTTCCAGGATTCGCGCCACGCTGCGAACCTTCTGGTCCCGTTCTTCCCTGGGCACACCGGCCAGCCGCAGGCTGAAGCTCATGTTCTCGGCGACGGTCATGTGCGGATACAAGGCGTAGCTCTGAAACACCATGGCCAGGCCGCGTTTTGAGGGCGGGACGTTCTGGGCCGGCAACCCATCAATGAGCACCTCCCCTTCAGAAACCTCTTCCAAGCCGGCGATCATCCGCAGCAGAGTGGATTTGCCACATCCCGAAGGCCCCACAAAGGCCATGAATTCCCGGTCCGCGATCACGAGGTCGATGCCGTGAACCACCTCGTGTGCGCCGAACCTTTTGCGTACATTCTTCAATTCGATTGTCGCCATAATCGCCCCTCTTACTTGACCGCGCC
>PMYF01000559.1 GCA_003171295.1 Acidobacteriota bacterium
ACCGGCTGAATAAATTCAAGCAACACACCCCCGATATGGCCGAAAGCGGATTTGGCTGTGGTGGGGGTAGGCTGGCCTTTGTAGATCAGACCGGTGAATTCCGTGACGCCGGTGCGCTCGATGCCCTTCAGCCCCAACTTCTCCCAGTAGTTCAAAACCGGGTCGAGATCTTTCGCGACCCAGATGACCGAACTCACGTGTCCGTAGATGGAAAGATCCACGGTGGGCTTGGCAGATTGGGGCGGGAGCGCGCGCGCCACTTGGGCGGTGACGAGGAGAAGTGTCAGGGTAATGAACCGGTGCAGCGTGGCTTTCATGTGAACCTCCCAAGGGCAGCAGGGTTGGCTTCCGGCGCGGTAGCCTTCGCCTTTATGACGCACGCGAAGATACCACTGGCGCGGGCGCGGCGCAATTCTCCCGCTCCCTTCATGCGGGTGTGGGTTGCGAGTGTAATTTCAAGCCGGGCGCGGGTGGCGCCACGCGATAACGGAACTAAGGATGTCAGTGCTTCGACCCCCTCAGGGCTTGCCTTCCCCTTGCCGCGCGGTCCTCCTTGTCTCATAATAGGAAACTTGCTGTGACTCCTCCAAGGGCTATCTGCACATTTGGTGCCGTTTATGGTTTGCCCCCAATGCCGGGCCGAGAATTCGGATTTGGCTTCATTCTGCAGCCATTGCGGGACAGGGCTCGTCAGGATCAGCCAAGTGCAGGTCCCCAGCGGGGATGACCTCACGGTTTCCTCCGCCCAGCGCGCCCACCCACACCCCTTCACTGCGGTCGGGGTGGTTACGCCGTCGCCAAGCTTTGGCTCCGGTTCCGGGGGGCAGTCACCCCTCGAAAGCTCGGCATCCCAATCGGCCTTGACCTCCGGGACCCTGGCGCCGGGCACGGACTTCGGTCCCCGGTACCGGATTGAATCGCTCTTGGGCCGGGGGGGCATGGGCGCGGTTTACAAGGCTTACGACAAGGAGTTGAACCGCGTTGTCGCCATCAAGCTGGTACGTCCCGAACTCACCACCGATCCGTCTACACTGCAGCGGTTCAAGCAGGAACTCTTGCTGGCCAGCAAGATCTCCCACAAGAACATCCTGCGCATCCACGACCTGGGCGATGTCGAGGGTGTGAAGTTCATCTCCATGGCATATGTGGAAGGAGAGGACCTTCACAGCGCCCTCGAAAGGCACGGGCGCTTGCCTCTGACGCGCGCCTTGCACCTTACCCGTCAACTTTGCGCTGCCCTGGACGCCGCCCACGCTGAAGGTGTGGTCCACCGGGATCTGAAGCCGCAGAATGTTCTCCTCGATGGGGCGGACAACGCCTACGTTTCGGACTTCGGCTTGGCCAAATCGCTGGAAGAGGGCGCCGCCCTGATGACGCGCACCGGCGAGGTGCTCGGGACGCCGCGTTACATGTCACCCGAGCAGGTGGAGGGCAAGCCTGCTGGCCCCCGCAGCGACCTTTACGCCCTGGGACTTATCCTCTACGAAATGGTCACCGGGGCGGCGCCGTTCAAGGGTGCCTCCACGTATCAGTTAATGTATCAGCGTGTCACGCAGAGGCCGAAGAGCCCTAAGGAAATCAATCCCGATCTTCCCGATTACCTGGTGCGCATCATCCAGCGTTGCCTGGAGCCCAATCCTGACGTGCGCTACCAGCGGGCGCAGGAGGTGCTGCGTGACCTGGAAAGGGAAGTTGCCCCCGCGTCGTCGCGCAGCGTGCAAATCTCACTGCCCATGCCTACTCGCGGCGGCTGGCTGTGGGCAGGCGGCGCTCTGTTGGCCCTTCTGGTTATGGCCCTGGCGATCCCCCCCGTACGCCACGCTCTGTTTCGTCGCCCCCAGCATCCGGCGGCGGGTCGGGCGGGAATTCCTCCGCTCACCCAGGGGAAGTACGTCGCCGTGCTTCCCTTTCGCGTATTGGGCGATCAGGAGTCGCTCGGTTACATCGCCGAGGGTCTGGGCGAATCGCTCTCCGCCAAGCTCTTTCAGCTCAAGGACGTTCATGTGGCTTCGCCCTCCGCCGCCGAGAAAGCCAACCCGAAGGACCCCCCGGAGAAAATCGCAACCGAGTTGGGGGCTAATCTCTTGGTCCGCGGCACCGTTCATGGGGCGATGCTGCAGGATAAGGCACAGAAAATCGGCGTCATCGTGAGCCTGGACGACGCGTCTACCGGCCGGCCTCTGTGGAGCGGAGAGGTTTCAGGTATGGTGCAAGACATCCTCACGCTGGAGGATCAGATGTCCTCCAAGCTCGTCTCCGCCCTGGAATTGAAGACGTCCGGTTCGGAACTGGAAGGGGCCGGCGCACATCCCACGGAGAATGTCGAAGCCTATGACCTCTATCTGAAGGGACGGAACGCCCGCCGCCGCGAGCATGGCCCGAAGGATATCCAAACCGCGATTGACTTTTTTGACGCGGCGCTGAAGAAGGATCCGAATTTCGCGCTCGCCTACACGGGCTTGGCTGATTCGAGCCTGGCCATGTACGCAGTTAGCAAGGATTCTTTCTGGGAACAGAGGGCGCTCGGCGCGGCCCAGCAGGCTCAACAGCTAAATGATCAACTTGCCGAGGTCCATTTTGCCTTAGGCAGCGTTTACAGGGTCACCGGGAAAGGGGCGGAATCGATCGCAGAACTTGACCGCGCCTTGCGCCTTTCCCCCAACTCCGACGAAGGCTACCGGCGCCTGGGGAGCGCCTACCTGGCCAATGGTCGGATGGGCGAAGCGCTCAAAGCCTACCAGAAGGCCATCGACCTCAATCCCTATTACTGGGCCAATTACAACACCCAGGGTAACGCCTACTTCAATATGGGTGACAACGAAAAGGCCTTGAACGCATATCGGAAAGTCACGGAAATTGAGCCTGATAATTCCATTGGCTATATGAATATCGGTGCGGTTTATTTCCGCCAAGGAAAATATGAAGAGTGCATCCCGTCCTTTCAGAAGGCGCTCCAACTTCAGCCCCAAGCTGACCTCTACTCGAACCTGGGGACCGCTTACTTCTTTCTGAAGCGTTACGAGGAAGCGGTCGGCATGTTCGAGAAGGCCGTGGAGATGAACTCGAATGATTCGGACATCATGGGGAACCTGGCGGATGCCTACCGTTGGTCTGGACACGCGGATAAGGCTCAGAGCACCTACGACAAGGCCATCGCCCTTGCCTACAAAGAACTCCAGGTGAATCCCCGGCAGGCAGGCGCCATGAGTAGCCTCGGCGTGTACTACGCAAAAAAGGGGGACACGACCCAGGCCCTGCAGTTTGTCCACCGGGCGCGCTCAATCGACCCCAGCAATATCCAATTCATTTACAACGAGGCCGAAGTGCGGGCGCTCTCGAGCCAACCCGCGGAAGCCCTCAAGCCTTTAAGGGAGGCGTTTCAAAAAGGCTATTCCTCTGAGGAAGCCCGGAACGACCCGGAGCTGAAAAGGCTGGAAGGCCTTCCGGAATTTGCCAATCTGCTGAAGGAATTCGCCCACAAGACGAGGTAAGAACTCGGGGAGCCAAGCGGGGGAGCAGTTCGCCAAGCGCCCCCCCACGCAATACCTGCCTTACCGGGAACGCAATTTACGGCGGACAAAAAGGGCGCCAGCGCCGCTAAGCAAGAGGACGATGCTGGCCGGTTCGGGAGTGGGGGAGGCCGTGGCGGTAAAACTGGTGTCCTTCGGGAAGCCTTGGAACTCCAAGGTGAAATCGCTGTGGTAGGGGATCGACCCTTGGGTGAACTGGACCTCGGTCCCACCGCCGGCCAGGGGTGAAACACCGCAGCCAGCGAACGGGCTGCCCGTCAGGAATCCGCACGAAACTGTTCCCGGACTGACGCCACTGATGTCGAAACTCAGTTGCGTGATGGCCTCACCTGCACCGCTCGGGTTGAGGTCGTTTTCAAAGAAGCATGCCGGTGAAGTGGAGGTAAGCGTTCCAAACTGGAACAGAAGACAGGCGCTGCCGACCCCAGGACTGGTTCCGGTCGGTGACTCGATCGTGAAGCTGGTCGTAATGATGGAAGCAGGTACCGCCGGGTCTGGAACACCGCCCGTCTTGATGACCGGATCAATAACGATCGGGATCTGATCCGCATGGGCTCCGGCAACGAAAAACACCACAAGTGAACTCAACATCGCGATGCGAAGCAGGTTCATCAGATGCCTCCTTGAAAATTTTCGACATACTATCCCAAAATGTGGCAACGCGTCAAGCGATAATATGCCTACACGCAGTTATTTGCATGATGAATACTAATACCTGCATTGACCACCGCCAACAACAACTTTCAAGGTGGGTAGCCCCGGTCAATCGTACTCTGGTTGCCCGTGGGTCTTTCCCCATGACCACGAACCGACGGCCAGGACGGGTCGTCCGCCATTAAGATCGGCGGACTTCCAGCGCGAAAAGCCGTGGACCTCACACAGCAGAGGTCCGCGCTACGCTTGCTTGACCACCCCGTAGCCCCCTCCTGAACCAGGAGGGGAATAAGTCGGACAATTAGGCACATTCCTAGAAAATACTGCCTGCCATATCGTTAACAAGGTAATAACTTACTTGACATATAACCCGTATGGTGCTAGCCTGCGGGGGTAAGTGCTGGGGCCGAACAGGGCTCGGCTTCGATGGTCAATTTGACGCTTTAGTGGCAAGATTACCTCGCCAGATGG
>PMYF01000594.1 GCA_003171295.1 Acidobacteriota bacterium
GCCTTTGTGCTGGGGACGCTGGTGGGCTCGCGTCGCGGGCAGAGGCAAGGGGTGAGCGCTCCCCTCGCTGCCCGAGGCGCCCCTGAGTCGCCGGCCGCGACCAGTTCGAGCGGCTGCGTCGACATTCACGACGTGGGTCCCCAGGTGGGGAAGGCCGGCTGTGTAACCGGACAAGTGCTGCGCATTTACACCTCGCACAGCGGGAACACCTTCCTGGATTTCTGTTCGGACTACCGAAGCTGTCCTTTTACCAGCGTGATTTTTGCATCGGATAAAGACAAGTTCGGCGACCTGGAATCTTTGCAGGGGAAGCGTGTGGAGATCCGGGGCAGCATCACCGTTTACCAGAGCCGCGCGGAAATCATCATTCATGATCCACAACAGATTCGCACTGCGCCTTGACGCCGGAGGCTTCCCGCATCGGTCGCGGCAGGCGCGTCGCGGCAGATGCGCCGGGATGGCCTTTCTTTTCGTCGCCTGCGCTTTATGCCTGTTGTGTCCGGCCGCAGCAACGGCCCAGCAAGCGGCTGAGAAAGCGCCCGCCGCGCTCGCCATACAGGTTTCCAAGGAAGCCGCAGATCGCATCTTGCAGGGATTTGATCTCCTGGGCCAGCACAACTCTATGGGCGCTGAGTCGGCCTTTCGCCAAGCCATCGAAGTGCAGCCGGAGGTGGAACAAGCACACCGCGGCCTGGGCCTGGCACTGCGCGAACAGGGCCGGCTGGCCGAGGCCTTTCGCGAGCTGCAGACTGCCACCCGCCTGGACCCCGCAGACGCCGACGCGCACTACACGCTGGGCTCGGTCGAGTGGTCGCTGAGCGTATCAGCGGGGTCGGCTCCGCGCCAAGCCGGGGGGCTTTCCGCATCTGACTATCAGAGCCTCGCGAGTGCCGAGTTTTCCAAGGCGCTGGTGCTGAGCCCCAAAGATCCCATGCTGCGCATGAGCTTGGCGGAACTCTATCTCGAGGCGGACCGCGCGCATGAGGCCGCGCAGCAGGCGGAGGAAGCGGTGCGTATCGCGCCCGACAACGCCGCCGCCCACGTCACGCTGGGCCGCACCTACTTCGCGAGCGGGGAGGAAGAGAAAGCTGCGACGGAGTTCCAGGCGGCTGTAAAGCTCGACCCGCAAGACGGGGGCGCCTACCTGGCGCTGGGCCAACTGCGCATGTTCCAGCGCCGCAATCAGCAGGCGGAAGAAGCGTTGCGCCACGCCCTGCAGATTTCGCCCAACCTGGGGCCGGCCTCCGCGGCGTTAGCTGAGATTCTGACTGCAGAAGGGAAGAGCACAGAGGCGCGCGGGCTGCTGGAGAAGGCCGTGACGCTCAACTCTCAGGATTGGCAAAGCCAATACCAACTTGCTGTACTCCTCAACCAGGCCGGTGAAACGGCGCGCGCCACGGAACTGCTCGAGGAGGTCGTGCGTGTGAACCCGGACTTCCCCGGGGCACGCGAGCAATTAGCGGCCGGACTGCTGCGGCGAGGCGACGGGAAGGGTGCGACGGCGCTGGCGGAAAATATGATTGCAAAGAACCCGCAGGGGCCGGAGGGCCATCGCATCATGGCGCTGGCGCTCTGGAAGCAGCGCGACTACGACGGCTCGCTCGCAGAATGCGCCATGGCGCTCAACGCTGATCCGAATTCCAGCGCCATGCTGGTGCTGCAGGCGATCGCGCTTTGGCAGTCCAACCGCAAGAAGGACGCGCAGAATGCCTTTCGCGAGGCGGCCAAGGTAGATCCCAAGGTGGGCACTGCGGACGTCTTCTGCCGCCTGCTCCTCTGCGACGCGCGCGACATCAGCGTGGTCAGCGACTTCCTCCGCAAGAACCGCTGGGTGCTCGCTCCCCCACCGGAACGTTGATATTCTGTGAAATAATCCCCGAAGACATTTCTCACCGCAGAGTCGCGGAGGCGCAGAGGTTTGAAAACAAAAGGCCCTCTTCGAGCGTCTCGGAGCTCACTTGATTCGACATATTGAGATTGCCGGTAAGGCATTTAGCTTTTGACAGCCCGCACCCTTCGGGCGTAGGGTGCAGGGCATGAGCAAAACTAAGAAGGGCGAAATGACGGTCCGGGAGATGGGCAGGCTGGGGGGGAAAGCCAGGGCGGCGAAATGCACCCCGGAAGAGTTAAGCGCGATTGGGAGGCTCGGACGCCAAGCGCTGGATGCGAAGTATACCCATGAGGAATTGTGTCACTTCCAACGCAACGCCGGACGGCCACCCTACGAACTGACGGTCAAGAAACTTGAGCGGCTGAAAAGACTGCTCAAATCCGGGTGGCACCTGGGACAGATTGCGAAAGCGCTCGGGGTCTCGACGTGGATCGTGTCGCGCCATGTCCGGCGCCTCGACGAGGCCAGGATAGTGAAATAGGACGGCCCACTGCCATCCCCATGGTGCCCTCTGCGGGGGCGGGCCCGGCGCGACCTGCTCACTCAGCAATGGGATGTTTGTGTTTCTTCGGGCGCTTGTTGTACTCGAGGATTTTCTTGCGCAAGCGGATGGATTTGGGCGTGACCTCGACGTATTCGTCCTCGGCGATGAACTCGATGGCTTCTTCGAGGGTGAGGGGCCGAAAAGGAATGAGGCGAATGGCTTCATCGGCCACCGAGGCGCGCATATTGGTTTGCTTCTTTTCCTTGACGACGTTCACGTCCATGTCGTCCCAGCG
>PMYF01000046.1:0-3365 GCA_003171295.1 Acidobacteriota bacterium
CCTTTGGGCAGGTTCGCTTCCGTCCAGTCACACTTCACGTCGTAGTCGGCGAAGGATTCAGGGAAGGTCTTCCCGGCGGCTTTCGCCTCCGCGGACAAGTCCACTTTGATGCCCTCAAACAACTTGTGGGCGTGGGCACAGCCAAGGCGGGCTTCGCTGCGGTTTTGCGCGGCGTTGTTCGGGTGCTGGGTGCCGACATGCTCAAAGTCATACAAGCCGCGCACAATCATCTCGCCACGTGCGGCAGAGCGGTCGTGCTCGAACATGTTGAGCAACGCCTGAAAGAGGAGTTCGAGGTCAGCGTCGGTGAAGCCCGTCCTCTCGGCGAAGGCGGGCGAGACATAGCCTTTGGCGGCGTAGAGGGCGTAGGGAACAATGTGTTTTCGACCTTGAATGCCGGTCTGAGCGGAAGCCGATTTCGCAATCTCCTGCTCCGTCGGAGGCTTGCCGTCTTTGCCATCCGCCTCACTTCGTGCGGCACAGACGCTGATTGCTACTTCAAGTGGTGTGATCGAGTGGAACGACTGGCCGAAGGTGATTTGCACCGGACCGCGAACCTGGCCAAATGCTGATCCCTTCATCACTTCGGAGCCCGTGGAGAGAACGCATCCGAAGGTGCGAACATCGTAGAACTCGCGGCAAAGCCAATTCTTGATTCTTTCGGGCAGGGTTCCACCCGCGATGGAACCGGCGTCCTTCACAGTCACCTCAGCCCGCTTTTGTTCCTTCTCAATGACGTTCCCCTGCTTGATGAGGATGGTGAAGCCATTGCTGTTCGGGTTCATCCGATCCGGCGGGAACATGTCCACAAAGTTGCGGACTTTCCGTTTCTCGCACACGTCAGAGACGATGCCGCGATTGGTGTTGGGATCGAGGCGCGGCATGTTGCCGGCATCTGGATCGCCGTTGGGATTGCCGTTGGTGACTTCAAACAGGAGAAGGAAGTCGTGACGATTGGTCAGGATGTTATTGCTCATAGATTTGTTCTTTGCTCAGAGATTAAGTTACTTGGTTTCAGATTCATTACTTGAGGCGTCGTCGTTCTTGGGGCTGGGTCGTCGCGCAGCAGTGTCGGCGGCCATTTGTTGGTAGAAGCCGAGGGCAAACCGCCCTTGCGCCTGGAGGTCGAGTGTGCGGGGGAACATCGGCGGAAGACCGGGCTTGGCCGGTCTGAACAAGGCGCACACGCCCTGAATCTGCTCACCGATGAACCGTTCGTGACCGGCGAAGCGGTTCGACTTGCTGATCTTGTTCAGGTGATGGCGGTTCAACCGTAGCAGCAACGGAAAAACGCTGCCGGGCGAGGATGATGCCGTGCCGAAGTACCGTTCGGCGACGCCAGCACCTTCGAGTTTGTAGTCATGTGCCTTGTCCTGTGCGGCGGCGAGGATGGCCAGCAAGCGGCCACAGTTGTAGGCGGGATCGTCCGTGTCGGCGGTGAGTTCAGGTTTCAGTTGCATAGTAGTGTTCTTGCGGTTGCGGTTGAGGATGAGTTTGAGCAGGGCGAAGCGGCTTTCGTCGTAGAGGACTTGGTAGTTCTCATCACGAACGAGTTTGGAGTGGAGTTGGTTGAGGATGGGCGTGAGCAGGGAGAGAGACGGCGCGGTACCTTCCAAAGCGGCGCGGTAGAGTTGAGTGGGGATCTCAGGAGCGAGATTCTTGGCCTCACGGACGGTACTGCGAGCAAGCCAATACACCGACAGGGGATGAAACTCCCTTTCCTCACCGGCGGGCTTCGCCTTGGCTGGCGGGCGGTGAGGGATGGACAGTTCAAGGTCGGCGAACCACTGCTGGAAATGGTCAGCCGCCTCAGCTACGGTTGTCTGCATCCATTCCTTGACGATGATTCGCGGGCCGGCGGCGGTGAGTGTGACGGCAAAGAATTTCTCGGTATCCGCCGGAGGTTTCTCGATTCCTGCCCAAGGGGAAGTCATGAATCGGCGCACAGTAAGCGTGTCTGGCCGGTTGAGCAGCCGGGCGAACAGCGAAGAAGCGGAGTCGCTTTGAGCGGCCCAAAAGCACAGCCATGCCGGGCCGAGCGTCAGCCAATGGTCGTCGCGCTTTGACAGGTATTGAAGTGCCAGGAGATAGCCCTTTGACACCATCAAAGCAGTTGGGGCATTGCGACTTTGTTCAAAGCCGTAAGAACGAAACGAGTCGCTCTCAAATCCAACTATTCCAGCACCCGTTCCCTTTGCGGGCTTGGGCAAGCCGGTCACCATCCCGCCAAAAATCGTGTGTGTCCGTGCTATTGGGGCAGCTTCTTGGCCAGAGACCAAGCAGACACCGGTCTCAGCCGATTCCGCCGCTTTTTGCATCTCCGCTGCATGAACTGTCCTCCAATGTTCGCGAACAGTTTCGTCGAGAAAGAGCGGCGGATCATTCACACCTACCGCAAAGGTGAACATATCGCTACCCAACGGCTTCTCGACGCCACTCGCCGTCTTGACCAGCCAGTTGCTTCCTTTCTCGTCAATTCGGAGGAATGCAGGTGACTTACCTTCGAGCCGGGACTGGAAACCGAGGAGAACGCTGTATCTCGAATCACCTGTCGCCTCCTTGGCCTCGCGAATCTGCCGCCAGAAATCTTCGTGTTTGGCTTTCAGCTTCGCGACAGCCCGTTCATTGGGCGGTTCGTGAGGCTTTGTGNNGTGTGGCTAGGCAGAAAATGGCGCCGATGTCATCGACCAAGAAATCAGCGACGGTTCCTGAGTTGGTCGCGCGGCTCGTTTTTGGGACACTGTATTCGAGACCTTTGTTGCGACGTGAGCCTTCCGTTTCTTGCGGCCCGTGTGAGATGAGGTTCCCACTTTCGTCCAAGTGAATGATCCACCGAACTGGCGTGTCCCGACGGAACGCCAAATCATCCAGCAGTTTCCGCGACAAAGCAAAGTCGTAAAGATGTTTGAGCAGCATGGTCACTTTCCTCCAGCTTGGGATGTGAGGATGCGGACATTTTCACAATCTTCAGGGTGACAGCGGATGACGCTATTTTTGATGAGCACCGAGCGCGTAGTTGTGTCGGGTTGTGGCGTGTAGAAGAACGCGGGTTGCGGCTTGATCGGCGGGCGGGTCCATCGCGCTTGGCTCTCGCCGAATTCTTTGCGACGCTTGGTTTGCGCGCCTTTCTTCACACCGACGAGCGACTGCTCGAAGTCGCGCTCTTGCCGCTCCAATTCTTCCGGGCGGAGCCAGCGAAAGCCGTGGGCGCGTTCTTGGAGGTCGAAGACGTCGTAGAGCATGAGGCCGAGGTCTTCGTTGAATGGGTTGCCGGATTGACCTAGTTCTGCGGCGCGGCGTTGGTGGGCCTCCTCGGCATCATCCTCCCACTCGAAGTCGGCGGCGAATTCTCTCATGCCGAGGCC
>PMYF01000046.1:3440-3903 GCA_003171295.1 Acidobacteriota bacterium
TCGGCCGCGCCGCCACCGGCCTGGATGGGCGTGGTTTTCTCCGGCTCTTTCATCCAAGTCTTGGCGCTGTCGAGGCTGATGACTTTGATGACTTCATTGCGCCGGAAGGAAACCCAGCGACCGCGTTTCACGACCCGGATGGAATCAATGAGATAGAACATTTGCGGCTCCCAGAAGACTGCTTCGAGGATGCCGCGCGCGGCGGAGGGCGTCATGACGGGATAGCTGACGCGTTCAACTTTCATCTCGGGACGCGTGAAGCAGGCGAAATCGCCCCAGACACGGAGGGTAACATAGTTTGGTTTCATTGGAGGAAGTCCTCGAGCGGGCGGTTGTCAATTACAAGGCCGAGGTCGGGGTGATAGAATCCGTCGTCCAGAACGTAGAGTTCGAGGTTCGGCAGCAAAGGCCGGACCTGTTTCATGGCTTCCAGGTGCTGGAACTTGTGCGAATGGACGTTGAC
>PMYF01000006.1 GCA_003171295.1 Acidobacteriota bacterium
GGCGGCAACGCCGTCGCTTTCGGTGAGCGCGGGAACATACACGGCATTACAGAGCGTGGCGATTACGGACTCCACCAGCGGGGCAACCATCTATTACACAACCAACGGCGCTGTGCCGACGACGTCTTCGGCTGTGTATTCGGCGCCGATCCCCGTGGCTACCACCACGACTACCGAGGCGCTGGCCGTAGCCAGCGGCTACACGAACAGCAGCATCGCCTCGGCCACTTACACCATCAACCTTCCCGCGGCTCCGGCGATTGCCCCTATCACGGACATCCACCAGGGATTCATTTACCAGATCGTTACCGACCGCTTCTTTGACGGTGATACAACCAACGACAATCCTTCTGAGAGCCCCAGCCTCTATGACTCCAACGGATTCACAAACCCCGCGAACGCCGACTGGAATCTGTATTGGGGCGGTGACCTGGCGGGAATTCAACAGAAGCTCAGCTATCTGCGGTCGATGGGCGTGGCCGGCATCTGGATCTCGCCGCCGATGAATAACATTCGCGTCAACGCCGGGGCAAGCAACGGCGAAACCGGATACCACGGCTACTGGCCGCGCGACTGGATGCAGATCGACGAGCACTTTGGAGATGACACCAACAGTTGGACGGCCTTCGATAACCTGATTACCGCGGCGCACGCCGATGGCATCAGGGTCTATGTGGATTTTCCCGCTAACGATTCCAATCCCATCGGCGCCGGCGAAGATGGATCGCTCTATAACAATGGAATGCTGGTTACCACGTACTCCACAGACACCGGAACGACTCCCTACTATCACCACAACCCGAATATCAGTAACTACGAAGATCGCTACCAGGTGCAGTACTATACGCTCGAAAGCCTGGCGGATCTGGACCAGACCAATCCATGGGTCGATTCGTATCTTAAGACGGCGGTCACAAATTTTCTAAATCATGGCGTCGATGGCTTTCGTTTCGATGCGGCCATGGAAGTGAATTGGGGTTGGGAATACAGCCTGGAAAACACCATCGCCAACTGGAGCGGCGCCTCGAGCCCGGCCAGGATGACTGGGCAGCCCTTTATCTTTGGCGAATGGGATGAAGGCTCTGGAGATGCGTTGTATCCGGATTCGGTAAAGTTTTCCAACAACAGCGGAATGAGCCTGCTGGACTACACGCTCTACTGGCAACTGGCCGCTGTCTTCGGCACCGACGGCAGTTTTTACGATATCGATAATGAGCTGACGCTGGAGGACAAGGGTTCGTCGACAATCCCGGCGCAGGCCTTTACTCAGCCCAACGACCTGGTGACCTTCTTCGATAACCACGACAATCCGCGCATCATGTCGCACGGAGCGGACCGGATGGCAGTCAAGCAAGCCATCAGCTTTCTGCTCACCTGTCGGGGCGTGCCGGTGGTCTATTACGGCGACGAGCAGTATCTCTTCAACGATACGGACAGCGGCGCAGTCCCATATAACCGCAACGGGATGACCAGCTTCGGCTCGACCGACGCCGTGCTGCTGATTCAGTATCTTGCCGCGCTGCGCGCGGCCAATCCCGCGGTGGCCTATGGAACCATGACTCAACGCTGGATCAACAACGATGTGTACATCTACGAGCGCCAACTAGGCACGAATGTCGTATTGGTGGCCATCAACAAGAACCCATCCACCGACCAGGCCATCTCCGGTCTCTATACTGATCTGGCGCCGGGGAGTTATGCGGACTATCTGGCCCAGACCATGGGCGGACTCGGAATCGCAGTCACCGGCACAGTGGGGGGCAATAACCCGGTAACTGACTTCACCCTGCCGCATCGCAGCGTTTCCATCTGGGTCTCGGCCGGCAGCGTGCCGCCCTCGATCGGCAGCGTGACTCCGCGCGTCGCCAATCCAGGAGCAGCGGTGACCATCAGCGGTGCAGGGTTTGGCGCGACGGCAGGAACAGTGAACTTTACCATTGGCTCCACAACCTTGGCGGCAACCGTGACCAACTGGAGTAATGGACAGATCACAGTGACGGTCCCGGCACTTGCGGCTGGCGCAGCCACAGTAACCGTGACTAAAGGGACGACAACCTCCAACGCAGCGCCGTTTACGGTGAACACGTCGACATTAATTCCAGTCAACTTCAGTGTCAGTAACACTCCGGCGCTGGCCAGCACGGATGTCATCATGCTCACCGGGAACGTGGCGGAGCTGGGCAACGGGGCGACCACATGGAATGGCGCCATCGGGCCGGTTACAATCCCGGCCACTGGCAGCGCACTACAAACCGTCTCCGTGCCGGCTGGAGCCACGGTGCAGTTCAACTTTTTCGTTCTGCACAGTGACGGATCGATCACCTCTGAGGGCGTGGAGCACAGCTATACCGTTCCCGTTACAGGGGTGGGTGCAGCGGCCGTGACCTGGTAACACTGGGAGTCACAGAGTACGTTCCATAAAAGCACCTTTCTTTCCGGAAAATTTGAACAGGTTAGAAATGGCAAGATCAGGAGCGCCGTGCCACCGGTCCTTTTGCGGGCGCAACTTATCCAGGCGGCGCTGGGGCACCGCAGGGAAGTCAGGAGTAAACTGTTAAAATATTGAGGAAAGGCAACTTCCTGTTCTATCTTCGTTTACACAATAGCCTATGCCGGAGAGGCAGACTGGTGATGAACATTTCTAACCACAATTGTGCAGAGCTTGTCTTTCTTGCCATGGGAGCCGCATTATAGGCTCCGCTGACCGGGGCGCAAAGTCAGCCTGAAACTTATTCAGCCATTGTCCAGACACATCCCATGCCGAACGGCATCGTCTGGCCGGGTTTTCGCGCGCAA
>PMYF01000630.1 GCA_003171295.1 Acidobacteriota bacterium
GTTCAATAGTTTACATTGAAAATTCGCCATTAGAAATCGGTATATGGTAAAAGCCCAATAAATTCCGCCTTACCATCCTAAAAATCTTGTAAGTTACTGCAAACACAATAGATCCTAAGTCCTTAGATTAAGCCTAATGATCTGATCATCATCGGGATGGCCCCATTGCGAGTCGGGGAAGAATCTCGCCGCAACTCTTCGCGAGAGGAAGAAAATGATTCCCGCAGCAAGACATCCGGCGATGAGGAAGGCCGTGAGGATGAGGATAGCCAGAATCATATGGACGAGTTGAAGGGTAAAAGATCTTTCTGTGATGTAGCGTTCGTTCCAACTCACTCCCTCGGTAACACGGAACTGATCCATCAGCAGGGAGGCCGTCTCCGAATTGCCGGCGTGGAGGACCAGAAACACGAAAGAACCTCGGCGCCGTCCGTAGAGCGTGTCCGCCCCGAGCTCCTGATTGAGTGCAAGGAATTTCGTCAACGCCCCGAAACGTACCCGCGCAATTTGCGGCGTGGGGTAACTGATGGCCACCAGAGTCGAAGGTCCTTTGGCTGTCGCATACTGGCCAAGTTGAACTTCCGCGCCTTGCTCAAAGCCGACGAGGTCGGTGCGGAAGTCAGGCAGCGCGCGCTTGGCAGCTTCGATCCCGAGAAGATATTTCTCGCTTCCTGGCGTCAAATCCTTCGCCGGCAATCGCAGGGGGAGAATCGTGAGCGGATCGGCAGCCGGTTTGGTTCCCCCTACGAAGACAAGTAACGCCACGTAGTCGTTTTCGGCTAGGATTGCATCCTTGCCTCGCAGGAAGCGCAGGAAACTTTTTCCGCGCGCCACGAGCGTACTGTTCGCGTCTCCGTATGCGAGGGCAACCCCCTTCTCGGGTAGCATCGCAGACGTGGTATAGAAAGTCAGCAGCCCGTAAGCGGAAGTGGCATCCGGCGCGGGCTCCACCACGACCTGCACGCGCGTTTTGCCGAGCTGGTAGGTCCGCAACTCCAGCGCCTTCACGCCGTATTCCTGTTCAATGGCCGGATCGCCGCCATACTTGCTTACCGCGGAAAGTGGCAGGGGTGCGGATTCGACTAGATGCCAGTTGGCGGCGGGCACCAGGGGCATGACCAGGGATTTCTGCTGGGCAGGACAGAGGAAGGGTATTGCCGTAAGCGCGACCAGGAGCCAAAGTTGTTTCGAAAGCCGCCATGCCATCGCTTTTTCAGGATATCAGAAATCCGGACGGGCGGCGGAAGTTTGCTGCGAGGCAGCCCTCTGGACGATCGCAACTTCACCCAGGTTCTTCACATACTCCACAATCCCGCTGAAGAGCGCAGTGGCGATCTTCTCGCGGTAGTCCGGCCGCTTCAGCATCCGCTCGTCGCGGGGGTTGGTGAGGAAGGATATCTCCGCCAGCACGGAAGGCATGTTGGCGCCGATCAGGACCACGAAGGGTGCTTTCTTCACTCCGCGATCACGCTGTGCGCCGCTGGCGTTGGTCATGCGCGTATAAACTTCGCGCTGCACTTGCTTGGCCAGATCCAGCGATTCCTGAATCTTCTCAGTCATCGCGATTTTCTTGATCAGATTCTGGAGTTCATGCACGGATTCCTGTGAGGTGGCGTTTTCACGGGCCGCCACTTCCAGCGCCTCGGGGCTCGAGGTGAAGTTCAAGTAATAGGTTTCGATGCCCCGCGCGTTGCTGTCGCGGCTGGCGTTGGCGTGTACGGAAAGGAACAGGTCCGCGCCCTTCTCGTTGGCGATGGCGGTGCGCTCTTCTAGCGGGATAAACGTGTCGTCGCTGCGTGTCATGATGACCTCGCAGCCGGTACTTTGTTCCAGGAGTTCCTTGAGCCGCAGGGCCACATCCAGGACCACGTCTTTCTCATTCAGTCCCGTGGGCCCGATGGTTCCCGTATCGTGACCGCCGTGCCCGGGATCGATGACGATGCGGCCGATCTTCAGGCCCAGAGCGCGCGTCAACGTGCGCGAGCCCGATCCCGTGGGCGCCGCAGGTTGGACGGCGGGCGCGGGGGCCGTGGCCCCCATTTCGGCTCCGGCCTTGGGCTTCTTGCGCGTTTCCGGCACTAGGGGAGGTTTCCGCAAGGCGATCTGCTTCTCCTCGTCGCCTGCGGTCGTGGACTCCATGCTATCCGTCTTGGCTCCCACGGCCCGGGGAGCAGGCGGAGGCGGCTTCGCAGCGATGTCAGCGCGCGCTCCAGACGTTACGGCGTCGGACGGTGGAGCTCCCGGAAGTTTCTCGGCCATGCGACCCTCGGGGCCGGGGAGCGTGCCTGCCTGCGCAGGTAGGGCCGGTTTGGCGGCTTTGGCGGTTTGGGGCTGCGGCACGCCATGCACGTCGATCACNNCGCGGAAAATTGCGCCAAGCGGATCTGTCGCAGGAACCCGTCTTCCACTGGAAACGTCTTGCCCACCAGCGCGGGGTTCAACCGCGCGTTTTGAAGGTTTAGTACGATGCGGTCCGGGTTTGAAAGACGCACCGTGTCAAACTTGACTTCGCCTTCGACTCCAATCACGATGCGTGAATAATTGGGACCCACCCAGCGGCGTACCGCCGTCACTTCCGGTGGTCCCGCGTGCCCCCCTGCCGCTGGCTTCTCGGGCGGAGGAGGTGCAGCGTGGGCCTTAGTCCGCTCGGCCGCTTCGAGATCGATCTGCTTCAGCTTCACCTGTGCGTCGGCCACCTTGTCGGAGTTGGGATAGGTCTTGACGAAATCTTGGAAGGTCTTGCGGGCTTCTTCCCGATCCGTGAGATCCGTGCGGTAAATTTCCCCCACCGTAAATAGTGCATCGCGCGAGAGGCGGTTTTGCGGGTATTGCTTGATCAAGAAGCGGTAGGTCTTGATCGATTCCAGGTAGTACGAGTCGGAGGCGAAGACGCGCCCCATTTCCTCATAGAGTTCAGCTATAGCTGCGAGCGCCACGGGCGTTTTGCTATAGGCAGGATTAAGGCGATAGACCTCGCGGAAGGCGTCAATGACCTTCCGATACTCTGCCTTGCTGCGCTGGCTCTCGGGCTGGGATTCAAGCGTGGTGCGCCGCCGCTGGGCATGATCGAGAGCCGCGATGGCTCCTTGACGCCGGGTCGGCGAGACGGCGCAGAGAGAAAAGGCGGCCCCTGCCAGGAAACTGGCCGCGAGCAGGACGCCTGCCAACCCTTTTCGTGAACTGATAACCTTCAACCTGGGTGTCTCCGCAATTCCCCGCTCGCACGGCGCGGTCGGCTGAACCAGTTCGCTCCCTCTCCGCCGCTATTCCAAGTTCGTATAGTGCACTACCCCGTGTTCATCAACATACCGGGTGATGGAAGGCTGGGGCGGTTCCCTGGGAGTGCTCCTGGGCGGTGCGGGCGCGTCCCCGGTCTGGTAGAGGTTCCTGACTTTGCGCACGTAATTGCGCGTTTCCGCGAACGCTGGAATTCCGCCATAGCGTTGTACCGAGTGCTCACCCGCGTTGTAAGCTGCGAGCGACAGGCCCAAATCGCCCCCGAAAAGCTCCAGCAGGTGCTTAAGGTAGTTGACGCCGCCTTCCAGGTTCTGCTTGGGGTCAAAAGGGTTCTCCACGCCGAATCGCTGCGCCGTAGCCGGAACCAGTTGCATCAGGCCCATTGCGCCCTTGCTCGATACGGCTTTGGGATCGAAATCCGATTCGACGCGAACGATGGCACGGACCAGTTCGGGATCCACTTTAAACCGGCTCGCCGTTTGCTCCAGCAGGCCGTCGATCTCCTCGGGCGCACGCGCCGGCACCGCGGCCGGGTTGGGGCGAAAGCTGCGCGCCATCCAATCCACATGGGTGGCGGCGTCCCCGGTGTTGACGTAGACCTTATGGCCGTGCTCATCCACTAGTATCACAATCTGATCAGCTTGGGCGGCAGTCGGAAGCAAGGTGGAAAGGAATAGCCCGCTCAGAAGAACGGCCCAGTGTGAATGGATAAGAATACGCATAGGGCTCCTCTCACTTCGCCCCTGGCGCCCGCTCGAGATTATTCCCCCCCCATTCACCCAGGCCCGGAGCGC
>PMYF01000373.1 GCA_003171295.1 Acidobacteriota bacterium
GACTCCGGCGTGGAGAATTCAAATATGCGTCCCTGCTGGTACAGCCGGTTGAAACCGCGCTGACGAAGGGAGAAGAGCCGCGGCTTCAACTCGTCGCCGGGCGATATGGGAATGGGCGCGGGGGGCGGCGTTGTTGTGACCTCGGCTGCCGCGGCCCGCTTGCGCCGGGCGGCGCCGCCCCGGCCTTTGGAAAGGGGAAGCTCTCCTGCATTATTTTCGGAAATCCCCGGCTGCCTCAAAACACCGGGATTGACCTGAAACAGAACGTAAAAGCGGCTGCCCGGCTCGAGAGCCAGCACGCGGTCGGCGACAGCATCAACGTGATCCTTCTCAATAACTTGGCCGCAGCTATAGCATTCAGTGACGCCAATGCGGGCAAAAAGCAGGCGCAGGTAATCGTAGGTCTCCGTGGCCGTCGCCACCGTGGAGCGCGGATTGCGCGTGGTGTTCTTTTGGCGTATGGCTACCGGGGGAGAGATGCCGGTAATCTCGTCGACATCCGGCTTCTCCATGCGTTCCAAGAATTGGCGAGCGTAGGCAGANNCCGGAGCCTGAAAGCCCCGTGACGACGGTGAGCTTGTTGTGGGGAATCGTGCAGTCAATGTTCTTCAGGTTGTGGACGCGCGCCCCGCGGACCACGATGGCGTCGCCAGCTCCTAAAGCCCCTGCCACCCCCGCCGCTTCAACAACAGCAGGTTGGCCAGCGGTTCGATTGTCGCCCGTGCTCAAGGAATCCACACTCCATGACCGGGAGGCACCCCACCTGTAAGGTTATCCTACTTCCAGGCAGACACAGTGAGTCCCGGAGCAACAAGCCCAAACATGCAATTATATGTCGCCGGGAATCAGCGTGCAAAGTGGAAGAGTGGAAACTGTCGTGAAAATCGCAACCCTCCCCTCCTCGATTGAGGAGAGGGCTGGGGGTGGTTCACGTGATAGGAAGAGCGAAGGTCAACCGTCCCTAGCCCCCTCCTGTATTTAGGAAGGGAATTGAGCACCTCTACTGGACCGCTGGCCCGCCAGAATGCGCGGGCGGCACAGGCGGAGCGCCGGGGCGACCGAATGGCTGGCCGTGGCCTTCACCGTGTTCCATCCTGTGTTCATGCCCGGGACCGCCGAAGCCGCGCTCCTCCCGGAAGGATCGCAATTTCTTTTGTTGCTCTGGGGTGAGCACATTCCTCGCCGCGAGCAGGGTCTCCACGTGTTGCCTGGACTTCTGCCCGCGCAGAGCTGAAATCTCATCCACTTTCTTCAATATGGAATCATGATCGGGCTTCTCAGCCCGCAGCATTTCACGGAGTTCGATGCCGCGCAATTCAAGTTCAGCGCGGGTCTGTACGGAGGATTTCTCCGACTCCACGGCGAGCTTATGAAAGCGGCCAACCTGCTCGTCCGTCAGATTCAGCTCGGCGCGCACGCGGGGATTGTCCGCCAGATGCAGAAGTCCCGCCCCGCCGCCGAATCCGTGCCGTCCGTGCCCCCAACCCGCCTCTTGACGCCCAAAGCCCCCGGCCCGGCCTCGGTCCTCAAATCTTTGCTGCCCTTGCCAACCCACCCGGTCAGGTCCCTCCAAGCCCCAAGTGACCAGGACCGTGGCGAGCAGCGCAAGAAAACCCATCGTACCAAGAGCGATCGTCCGTCGCATATGCAAACCTCCTCCCCTACGCATATCTCCGACGAGACACGCACCCAGGAGGTTACCGGCCGCTTCGCGTAGCACGTATATTTAAAACGCGCGAAGCCGCCAGCCTGCTCGTAGTCTGCCCAAGCCAAGTTACTTGGAATCCTTCAGAGCCTCATCGATGAGCTTGGAGATCTCATCCAGCGTGGGAGCGCCGACGACAACGCGCCCATTGATGAAGCTGGTGGGGGTGCTGGCAATGCCGAGCGCCTGCCCTTCTTGCGTGTTCGCCTCGATGCGCGGCTGCGAGGCCCGCGAGTCAAGGCAGGAGGCCAGTTTCATGTTATCGATTCCCGCCTGCGCGGCCAAGTGCAGGAGCTTGTCGCGGATATGGTCTGCGTCGAGCGTGCTCTGATTCTGGAAAACCAGAGAGCGAAAGGGAACATACTTGGAGGGGTCGATCTGATATGCACACTGCGCGGCGACGGCCGCGGTGGGCGACCAGTCGTGGATGGCAGTGAGGGGAAACTCTTTGAAAACCACGCGCAGCTTGTCACCGTACTTGGGCAGGATGTCGGTCTCCAGCATCTCATGCAAGCGCGCGCAAGTGGGGCACTGCAGGTCGGAATATTCAACCAACGTGACCGGGGCGGTGGCCGGTCCCTGGGTGGGTTCGTCCGCAAGCGAAATGAGCCGCACAATTTCCTTCCGCGGATCGCCGCCGAGCGTGTAGATGTTCCCTTCCACCAAATAGCGTCCATCCTTGGAAACAAAAAAGGGCTGCGCCCGTTTGTCCTTGCCGTCGTCAACTGTGAGCGTGACGGCGTCGAAGTCCGCGTAGGCGCTCTCACGGAAGTCGCCCAACGTGATTTTGACCGAGTCAGGAATATTGAAGCGCTGGCGGACATACTTGACGATCTTTTCGCGCGTCGCTGCCTGGTTCGGCGCCTGCGCGGCGGAGGCCGGCGAGAGCAGGGGAACTGCGAGAACTGCGGTCAACAGGCCCAGGAGAGCGGAGCTGCGAAGTGGGGAAGCAACGTGACCCATCGAAATAGTGAACTCCTTTCGCTCAGTCGCCAACGCGAAGCCAGAACCAGGAAATGCGGGATCTTCGCGGCGCCCCTGTGCAAGGGCAATTTCCCTCACCTTGATCCACGCTGCGGCGGCGTGCGCAATAGCAATTCCTTATTCGCCCACACCCCCGGCGAAACCCATCGGCAGCAATTCTCACTTTGCCCCGCGCAAGGCCTCATCCACCGTTTGGTAATAACCTTCCGCCGAAGGCAGACCGATGAGCATCCTTCCATTGATAAAGGCTGTCGGCGTGCTCACGACATTCAGGCGCTTGCCTTCCGCCAGATCGGCCTCTATGCGCGGCCAGGAAGACTTGGCATCGATGCAGGCAGCCAGTTTCACGCGGTCCACGCCGGCCTGCTCGCCGTAAGTGAGCAGCAGGTCCCGGAGGTTGGTGATGTTGATGGCCTGCTGGTTGCGGAAGATCGCCGTGCGCAGAGGCACGTAAGCGGAAGGGTTCATCTCGTAGGCACACTGGCAAGCAACCGCCGCGGTCGGGGACCAATCGTGAATTCCCAGCAGCGGAAATTCCTTGAAAATCACGCGCACCTTATTGCCGTAGCGAGGGAGCAGTTGAGTCTCGAAGAACTGGTGCAAGGTCGCGCACGTCGGGCATTGCAGGTCAGCGTATTCCACGATGGTGACGGGAGCACTCGCCGGCCCTTGGGAGGGTTCATTGCGGAGTGAAATGGAATGCAATGCCTGCTGCCGCAGGTCGACGTCCAACGTATAGATTTCGCCCAGGATCAAGTGCTTGCCATCCTTGGAGAGAAGCAAGGTGCGCTCCTGCTTTGCCTTGCCGCTGTCCACGGTAAGCGTCCCTTCCTGAAAATCGGCCGCATGAGAGGGGTGGAAACTTCCCAACGCGAGCTTCACGTTATCAGGAATCTTGAAGGCCTCCCGGACGCGCTGAATCATCTCGGGGTTCGTATTCTGTTTCAATTCAACCAGGTTGCCCACGATGAGGTAGCGCCAGTCCTTGGAAACCCACGCGACTTGGTCGTGTTTGTTCTTTCCGTCATCCGCGCTGACCGTGACCTCATAGAATCCGGCGGCGAACGAACTGCGCAGCACGCTGAGGTTCATCTTCACGGTATCAGCCACGCCAAAGCGCTCCCGGATGTAGCGCACCACCTTCTCGCGCGTGGCTTCACTAAGAACCGGGCCGGCCGGTAACTGCTGCGCCCGGGTCACGTCACTTGGAGCCCCGCCGCGAAAGCTCAGGAACAAGGCTAGCAACAGGACTTTCAAAGGTTTTCCGTACAAGTGGCTCGTCTCCTCCCGAAAGGATGAGTTCTCTTGCAGTCCCAGGATGATTCTAGTGAACCTGCCGCCTATAATGCAAACCGGATTTCGTCAGGGACGCCTAAACCTGGAGGATGTCGCCTTCGCGCGCCACGATTTCGTAGAGCACGGGGTTGACGAAGAATCCCAGAAACAGCCGCGAAATCAATCCCGCCACGATTACAATGGCAAATGGCTTCTGTGAGTCAGAACCAATGCCCGTGGAGAGTGCGGCGGGTAGCAGGCCGAGGCAGGCAACCAGGGCCGTCATCATGATGGGCCGCAAGCGCAACAGCGACGCATCGAGAGTCGCTTGGCGAATGTTTCTCCCTTCCAGCCGCAGCTTGTTGATGTAGGAAACCAGGATGACGGCTGTTTCCACCGACACACCGAGCAGGGCCAGCAGGCCCAGAACTGACGAAACGCTGAACGGCGTGTGGGTAAGCTTCAGCGCCAGGAGCGCGCCCACAGGTTCGGTCATCACCACGCCCAGGGCGATGGTGATCGGGAATTTGAAGTTCCCGTAGAGGGCGAACAAGATCAAGAAAATCAGCAGCACCGTGATGGGACCGATAACACTGAGCTGCCGCCGCGCCTCAAGGAACTCGCTGTATTCGCCACCCCACTCCAAACGATAGCCGGACGGCAGCGTGACTGCTTTGTTCACGGCCACCTGACCGTCTGTCACGGCGCGCTCCAAATCGCGGCCCACGATACTGTACTGGATTCCGACATAGCGTGAGTTGTTCTCACGGTAGATGAAGGAGGCGCCGTTGCCCTGGCGAATGTCCGCGAGCTGCTTCAACGGTATCTGCTGGCCATCCGGCGTGGCGACCAGCAGGTTGCCGATTTCCTGCTCGCTGGAGCGGAACTGCGGCTCCATGCGCACGACCAGATCAAACAGCTTCTCACCCTGGATCACCTGCGTGGCTGCCTGCCCGCCCACCGCCGCCGCGATGACCGCTTCCACGTCGGAGACGTTGATGCCGTAACGCGCGATCTTGTCGCGATCGACGTCAATCAGCAGGCTGGGCTGGCCGAGCTCGCGGACGACGGTCAGGTCAGCAAAGCCCGGAACCTTCGTCAACGTCTCCTTGATACGCACGGCCTTTTCTTCGAGGATATTCAGATCCGGCCCGTAGATTTTGACCGCGAGTGAACTTTTCAGCCCCGTGAGCGCCTCGTCGACGGCGTCCTCGGCCGGTTGGGTAAAGTTGAAGATGATGCCCGGGTAGGCCTGGAGTTTGCCGCGAATGGAATTGGTCAGTTCTTCCTTGGTACGAATCGGCCCCTTCCAGGCGGAGTTCTTGTAAGGCTTGAGGCCCACGTAGAATTCGCAATTGAAAAAGCCCGTGGGGTCAGTGCCGTCGTCAGGGCGGCCGAGCTCGGAACCCACTACCGTGACCTGTGGATAAGCCATCAGAATCTTGCGGATCTGCGGTGCGATCTTGCCAGCCTCTTCGAAGGAGATCGTGTAGGGCAGGGTGGCACGGACCCAGAGCGCGCCCTCATCCAGATGGGGCATGAATTCGCCGCCAATGAATGGAACCAACAACAACGTCGCCCCGAAGATGGCGGCGGCGACGAGCATGGTGATTTTGGGATGGTTAAGGCACCAGTCGAGTTGGCGCCCATAGATTTCCTTGATGCGCTCGAAGGGGCGATTCTCGCGCTCGCGAACGCCTCGCTTGAACCAGTAGGAGGCCAGTACCGGCACCAGCGTAAGCGTGAGAATCAGAGCCCCGAGCAGCGCAAAAGACATCGTATCGGCCATGGGATGGAAAAGCTTTCCCGAGGGACCATGCAACGCGTAGATGGGGAGATAACCGGCGATGATGACCGCAACGGAATAGAAGATGGGCCGATCCACGTCGCGCGCCGCCGCAATAATCACGTCGTGCAATTTGTACTCTTGGCCGTAACGCAGCCCCAGCTCGCGGTAGATGTTTTCCATCATCACGACGGTGCCGTCGATGATGATGCCGAAGTCGATGGCCCCGATGGAAAGCAGATTTGCCGAGATATCGTGCTCGTGCAGAATGATGAATGAAAAGAGCAGGGCGAGCGGAATGGTAAGCGTCACAATAACAGCAGCACGAAAACTCACCAGGAAGAGAATCAGGATGATCAGCACCAGAATCATGCCGCGAAGCAGGTTATCCTCCACCGTGTCGGTGGTGAGGCGAACCAGGTCGCTGCGGTCATAGAAGGGGCGAACCTTGACATCGGACGGCAATTGCCGGTTCAGCTCTTCGGTCTTCGCCTCCACCCCCTTGAGAACGTTCTGCGTTTGTTCGCCCCGGCGCATCAAAATGACGCCTTCGACCGCATCGTCGTTGTCCTGGAAGCCGAACTCACCCAGGCGCGGAGCATGGCCGATCGCAACCTGACCGATGTCCGTAACGCGGACGGGGGCGCCATTGTGGCTGGCCACGACGATGTTTCCGACGTCCTTGGTATCGCGCGCGAGCCCCAGCCCGCGAACGTAATAGAACTGGCCTCCCTGGGAATAGAAACCCCCGCCCGTGTTGGCGTTGTTCACGGAAAGCGCCTGCACGACTTGCGGCACGGTCAGGTGAAAGCCGTAAAGCCGCGCCGGGTCGAGGAGAACCTGATACTGCATCACGGCGCCGCCGAAGCCGGAGTCGTCGGCGACCCCCGGCACGGATTTGTAACCGCGCTCCAGCACCCAGTCCTCGATCGTTTTAAGGTCCTGGGGCGAATGGTCGGGGCTCTCGATCACGTAGCGGTAAACCAGTCCACTGGGACTGAACAGCGGCGCAAGGGAGGGCGTCACGCCGGCAGGCAGGGTGACTTCGCTCAGACGCTCGAAGACGACCTGGCGCGCAAAGTACTTGTCCGTATCTTCCTCGAAGGTCAGGCGGACGTCGGAGAGGCCGTAGAGTGAGATGGAGCGCATGACCTCCAGGTTCGGAGTGCCATTCATCTCAATTTCAGTGGGGAGCGAAACCAGCCGCTCGACTTCTTCCGCCGCGTGCCCGGGCCATTGGGTGATGATCTCGACCATGGGCGGGGAGAGGTCCGGGTAGGCATCCACAGGCATACGGCTGAAAGAAATGGCGCCTACCACCACGCCCGCCGCGGTCAGCATCAGCACCAGAAAGCGCTGCTGCAAGGCGAATTGGACGATGCGATGAATCATTGAGGACTCCGGAGTCCGTCGTCAGTTATCAGTTCTCAGCATTCACCTGGGACTTTAATGGCCCGATGTGCAGGCGGGATAGGCACACCCGAATGGCCGCGGTCAACTGATGGCTGAGCACTGATAACTATCTCTGCAGCGAATTGGCAAACTGCAGGAAAAGACTTCCGTCGGCGATGACCCGCTCGCCAGCCTGAAGTCCGCTCACGATCTGGGTTTTGTCGTCCTGACTTGCACCTATCGTGACCAGGCGCTCGCCAAATTCGTTGGGGCCTCGCGCCACATAGACGAACGGTTGATTCTCCGCATTCCGCAGCACGGCGGAATTCGCCACCAAGAGGGCGCCTTCGATCACGCCGGCACGGACCGTGGCGGTCACGTACATGTCCTTTTTCAGCTTCCCGCCAGGATTGTTGGTCTCAATGCGTACCTGCAATGTGCGCGAGGTAGCGTCGAGTGCGGCGCCAATATACGAAATGCGACCATGAAAAGTGGTCTCATAAGCGTCTGTCTGAATGTCCACGGGGTCGCCCGGGTGCACATAACCCAAATCGTGCTCATAGACATTGGCAAGTACCCACACGGTGCTCAGATTGGAAATCGTAAATACTTGCGTCGCACCCGCTTGAATGACTTGTCCCGGTGCGGCAAGGCGCTCCACCACCTCTCCAGCAATGGGCGCGAGCACGGGAACATCGGGCGAAGCCGTATCGGCCAGCGCGCGCTCCGGTTGGACTCCCAGCACCTTCAACGCCTGCTCCGCGGCCAGCAAATCAGCCTGCACCTGGTTGCGCATGGACTCAGCCTGCTGAAAATCTGCCAGAGCGATGGCATGGTGCGCGTACAGGTCATCCGCGCGCGAATAGCTCTTCCCAGCCAGGTCATAGGCATCGCGCGATTTTAGAAAATTGGTGCGCAGTTGGGCGAAATCCGGACTGCTCACATAGAGCAGGGGCTGACCCGCACGCACCACCTGGCCGGGAGAAACCAGAATTCGCGCCACAGGCCCGCTGACCTGGGTAATGACGGGCGTCGTCTCAAAATTGTTGTAGGCGACCGACCCGGTCAGACGCAAAATGCGCGGCAGGCGCGTGGTTTCGACGGTGACCACCTGCACGTGCGCCATCTGCTCTCGAGGGACGGTGAAGAGCTGGGCCTTCTGCTCGCCCATGGCGCTGGAACTGTAGGAGGTCGAGGGCGCGCTGGCGTCTGTGGCGCGACCGCTGCACCCGTTCAGAAAGAACACCCAGGGAACCAGCGCCAGACTGAGGCACGCAAGTTCGATAGGACCGGCGGACGAGCGTTTCATGGCAAATTCCTTGTTCCTGCAGCTTCTTTCAATTGCTCAACCGAGAGCATGTAGCTGGCCAGCGCCTGGCGATAGGCAAGCTGGGTGGCGCGATAGCTGCGCTCCGCGTCCAGAAAATCGAGCAGGCTGGCCGCGCCGCGCTTGTAGGCGTATTCGCTGATGTCGCGCGAGTCCTGGGCCTGCTGCAAGTACCCCGAAGTGTAAAGCTGCACAATCTGGTCGTTGGTCTGCATCGCCTGGTAAGAGTTCGCAACGTCCGTCAGCACGGTTTCGGAGGCCGCGGTCTGAAGTTCCTGCGACGCCGAAATGGCGTAGTGCGTGCGGGCAATCTCGCCCTGGTTGCGATCAAAAATGGGAATCTCGATATTGAGGGCGAAGCCGGCGCTATTCACGGCCGCGACGTGCGAGTAGTCGAGGCTGGTGGTCAAATTCCGCTTGCCGTTAGCCTTGGCCAGTTGGTACTGGCTCTGCGCGGCCGTTACCCCCTGCTGGGCGGCCAGGAGGTCAGGCCGTTGCTTGAGCGCCAGGGACTGCAAATCCTCCTGATTGCCGTGCAGAGGAGCATAGGCGAGCTCACCGATGACTTCATAATCGGCTGGGACCGATTCGTAGCCCACAAACTGGCGCAGGCTCGCGCGCGATTGCACCAGGGAAAGCTGCGCGGCCGAAACGTCAGTCTGGAACTGTAGCACTTGCAACTTGATTTTCAACAGGTCAGCCTCGCTGATCGCTCCTGCCTTGTACCGGGTATCACTGAGGTTGACCGTCTGCTCAAAGCTCGCCAGGTTCTGCTTGGCAAACTCCAGATTCGACTTGGCCAGCAGGACGCCGAAAAACTGCTGCGCCACGTTAAAGATCAGGCCACGCTCGGTGTCCTTCGCCTGGGAGCGGGTGACGGAGGTCGCGTCTCGTGCCGCAGCAATGCGGGCCTGGCGCTTGTGGCCGCGCTCAAAGGTGTAGCTGAGGCCCAGGTCGAATTCCGTGATGTTGTCAAGGGTGCTGGTGTTGAACTGGTGGGGGCTGAAGATGGGAACGAACAAGTCGTCATAGGTGAACACCGGGTTGGGGCGTATGGATGCGGTGATTTCCTCCGCCTGGCTCTGCAGAATCAGATTCTCCGCCGCCTTCAAGGCGTGATTGTGCGCGACCGCAAGCTGAATGGCCTGTTCAAGATCAATCCGTGACGATCGCGGTGCCTGCTGCGCCTCCGATGCCACACCCATTCCCGCCCAGGCCAGCAAGAGAATCGCCGCCCTCAAAAACCCCAAACGCCGCAGCGTTGAGAAAATGCAATGGTCGTTCATCATCACAAGACCGCCATGGTCAAGGTTTCGATAAGAAATGCCCACCACTTACACGCCTTCGATGAGCCTATGGGTGATCCGGGGGAAAACGGAAGGAAGCGTTAGATGAGGGGAGGAGCTCGACCATAGCTTATGGCCGGCCGCACCGAACGATATATGCCCTGAGTCAAGCACGGGGCCAAGGGAACCGAAACCGCCGGCTGAAAAACCGCTGTGGCAGTGGCAGGTTGAACCGCGCTATGGCGGACGATCTGGCACGCGGTGCAGGGCAGGCTGTTCCCTGCCGCAGGCGACTGTTGAGTGCCGCATCCGCTGACCCAGGGAGCATGCCACCGCGTTGCCGTCTCGCCATGGTGGTGGAGAATGGCCACGCATACCAGGTGGACCTGCAACAGAACCAGCGAGTAAACAGCGAGAGTGTACCCAAATCGGCGAATCAACCCAGCACGCACAGTTCCCCTATTCTACAGGATATGGGGGCCCTAGGCAGGCCAAATTTCGCCTTCCCAAGATTCAGAAGAATTAGACTGCGCTGGGGTGACCCTTGACAGGAGACGGCGGATCACTCTCCGGCGCCTCTAAATTGATGCTCTATCAATCTATTAGGTTGCAGTCCCTGGCCGGCGGCTGAGGCGCGGACCTGGCGGGCGCTTCCCGCGGGAGGGGATTGCCTCGATCCCATGAGCCTACCGCTCCATCTGCCGCGCCAGGCCCTTCACTTTTTCTGCCAGGTCATCGAGCCTCGCCAGGCGCGCGATGGTTCTCTTGAATTCGCTCATGGGGCGGCTGGGGGTGCCCCAGATGGTTGAGCCGCTGCGAACGATTTTGCCGGGAAGAACGCCTGCCTGGCCGCCTATCGTGACGCGGTCCTCAATGCGCACGTGATCCCCGATGCCGACCTGTCCGCCCATCACCACGTAGTCACCGATATCGACGCTCCCGGAAATTCCTGTCTGCGAAACGATGATGCAATGACGTCCGATCCTGACATTGTGAGCAATCTGAACCAGGTTGTCGATCTTCGTGCCCTGTCCGATCACCGTCGTGCCCAGCGAGCCGCGGTCCAGCGTGCTGTTGCTCCCGATCTCAACATCATCCTCAATGATGATCTTTCCCAACTGCGGAAACTTCACATGCTTGCCCTCCGCGAAGACGTAGCCGAACCCGTCCGAGCCCACTACCACGCCCGCATGGAGCAGCACGCGGTCGCCAATCCGCGCGCCGGGATAAACGGTCACGCGCGGGTACAAAACGCAGCATGCACCCACCCACACGCCCTCGCCGAGAAAAACCCCGGGACCGAGCCGCGTGCCCAGCCCCACCCGGACTCCGCTTTCGATTACCACGTGCGCGCCCACCGANNAAGGAGGCGCCCTCGGGCACCAGCAGGCACCCGGCACTCGAGCCCACGGCCTTTTCCAGGGCGCGCGGGCCCTCGGCGTAGGAAAGTTCCGCGGGTCCGGCGGCGTCCAGTGCGGCCACGCCGCGAATCTCGCGCTCGCCTTCGCCGGCAGGCGTTCCTGGCAATAACTCGGCAATCTCCAAGACGGTCATGGTTGGCCTCTCGAATACCCTGGGCACCGGATGAAGGCGCCTCCCTGAGGGCGGGTGCAGGGTTCAGGAAGGATAAATAGGGGGCTCCCCGGGCGGGCGGGTTTTCCAGCGCCGATGCACCCAGAGCCACTGGTCCGGATAACGGCGAGCGTACTCCTCGATCAGCCGAGTGAAGTTCGCCGTGTTGGCCAGAATCTCTTCCTCGGGATCTTCGCGTTTAATCCACTCCACGGCCTCGAAGCGCAGGCGGTATTTTTTCAGCTTCGCATCCCAGATGACCAGCCCCAGGACAATGGGAACTCCGGTCTTGCGGGCCACGCGCGCCGGGCCCGTCGTGGTACAGGCCAGCCGGCCGAAGAAATTGACGAACACGCCCTCACTCGGCAACATGTTCTGATCGGTAAGCACTCCCACCGCCTGGCCTTGCGAAAACGCCCGCAGGACTCCCCGGGCGAAATCGCCCTTGTCGATTGCCTTGCCGCCACTCTGGCAGCGGTAGCGGTTGATAAGCCGATCGATCAGCGGGTTGTCGAGTGGGCGCACAATGAACTGGCAGGGGTAACCATACACGCCGTGCGCAAAGGAACCCAACTCCCAATTACCAAAGTGCGCCGTCAGGAACAGCACGCCACGCCCCAGGCTCTGGGCACGCGCGTAATTCTCAAACCCGTCGTAAATGATCAGGCTTTCGATATTTTCGCGATTCCAGTTAGGAAAATGGGCAAAGTCGGCCAGCATGCGGCCAAAACTCTGGAAGAGCCCGTAGACCACACGGCGCCGCTGCGACTCGGACCATTCCGGGAACGCCAGCCGCAGATTGCACAAACCCACCCGCCGCAGACGAGGCCAGAACCGGTAACTCAAAGCCGCCAGAACGGCACACACGGCGCGCGCCAGCTTGTGAGGAAGCCAGCCGAGCGCCTTGAGGGCTGCACTCGCAGCCCAATACTGCAGCCAGTGACTGCGCGTCGGGCGCGCCGGGGTTTCCGCCCGCACCTCGGACCCCGGAACTTGCGAAGTGTTCCCATCCACTCCCGGCTTCATGCGCTGCTCAGATAACAAGGGACCACCGTGAGGCTTTGCTCCGGCGAACGGCCCACCCGCCCCGAATTCCTGCTGGGCGAGCCTCAATCGGCGCGAAGAGAAAGACTCTGCAGAAAGAAATTAAGGACCTGATCTTCGTATTCCTTCTTCTCACCGACAGCCGTCAACCCTGCCAGGGAGTGTTCCATTATCAGTAACTGTTTAGGCTGGGGCGCCTGGTTGTAAATCGCCTCGGTCATCTCCGCCAGGGGAGGAATGTCGCGCCCCAAAATAAAGAGCTTGGGCATGCCCTCCAGCCTGGTCGGGTTGGCGAGTATCGGGGGGGGCTTTGTTCCCAGCGTGGAGAGATGAAACTCCGCCTTGGTGAGAACCCGGAATAGCTTGCTGGAGCCGCCCAACAGGCGATCGACTTGCAGGTCGAACATCTGATCCGGGGTCGCGTAGGTCGTGTCCACCACGAGCGCCTTCACTTTGGAATTCGCCTGGGCAGCCTCCAGCGCAGCATATCCGCCCAGGGAAGTTCCGTATAATCCGATGCGGTTGGGATTAACCTCGGGTCGGCGGGTCACGGCTGCAATGGCCGAATTCAAATCCGCGGCCTGCCGAGGCCCCAGATCGGAATAGCGTTCCTTGGCCTTGGGCCCGTGAAAGTTGAAAACGTACACGTTGAAGTGATTGCCGCGAAGAATGTCGCCCAGCGATAACAGATCGGATCGGTTCGAGTCATACCCGTGACTGAGGATAATGACCGGCGCACGGCGCAGTCCCAACAGCAGCCAGCCCTCATGCTCACCGCCCGAGCCATCAGTAAAGTTCAGTGGGATGTAACTGCTCAAGAGATAACTTTGCGGCGTAACGGCTTCTTGCGAGTTTTGGCGCGTGATGACGTAGTAAGTTAATCCACCTCCCACCGCCGCCAAGGCCACGAAAAGCACCACCGCCAGCATCAGAATTCTGCGCACCAGCCGGAGGACGAAATCGATGTAATAACTGGACGGAGAAATAACTGCAAAAGTTTTTCGACGCGCCATGCCACCGACTCTCTCGTGCTCTTCTCCGTCACGCCCGGACGGTTAAGGGGAGCGCAGAACGGAAATGCTATCACAACCGGTTTTCGTCTCCCTAAGAACTTTTCGATCGGGGGGCGATCCCATGCCGCTGCCCGCCGCCCTCCAGCCGCCTCTCCCATCCAAAAGCCAAGGTCGCCACGCAGTGCACGAGTGATTTCTCTCAACTGGACCGTCGGCCCCGCCGATACCAATAAGGGGAAGTGTGGGTAGCGCGCTGGGAAGATGGGGTCGTCTGTCCTCGTTCCTTTGTCTTTTGTCTTCTGCCTTCTGCCTTTTGCCTTCTCTTTTCTGCTTTCCGCCCACCGCTTACTGCCTACTGCCCCATCCGCCCCCCCCTACCAAAAAATCTAAAATCCAAAATCACTGTACCAAGGGTATAATCCCCCAAACTGTGGATAGTGTGCCACGTTGGTTTTTGGGGCGGCGGTCGGAACCCACGCTGACGCAGGAAGCGACCACCGGCTTTTGATTGTATAGATTCCGGCGCTCCCCGCAAGGCGCGGGGCAGGCACCGAGCGCCGCTACAGCCAACTGAACCACGAGCAGACTGTGAAAGGAGTTTTTTTCATGCCTAAAGATTCAGAACTAAACCGCCGCGAATTCCTCAAAAGCAGCGCGCGCACCGGCGCGGGGCTGGCGGCTTTGGGTGGCATCAGCTTTTTTCCCAAGCCCGAGAGGATCTTCGGAGCAAGCGACCGCGTGCGCTTGGCTGTAATAGGCCTGCACGGGCAGGGATGGTCGCATGTGGAAGAATATTCCAAGATGCCTAATGTCGAGATTGCCGCCGTCTGCGACATTGATGAAAACGTTATGAATCAGCGCCTGGGAGAGATGGAGAAGATGGGGCTCAAGAAGCCGGCCACCTTCATCGACCTGCGCAAACTTCTCGAAGACAAGTCCATCGATGCCATCTCCATCGCCACGCCCAACCACTGGCACTCGCTGCAAGCGATCTGGGGCTGTCAGGCCGGCAAGGATGTTTATGTAGAGAAACCCATGTGCCACAACTGGTGGGAAGGCCGCCAGTTGGTGCGTGCCGCCCAGAAGTACAACCGCATCGTGCAGCATGGCACCAACAGCCGCTCTGGCAAAGCCATCATCGAGGCCATGCAAAAGATGCGCGACGGCCTGATCGGCGAGAGGTATCTCTCGCGCGGTATCTGCTACAAATGGCGCAAGTCGATCGGCCACACCCCGGAAGAACCTGTGCCCGCCGGCGTTCACTACGACCTCTGGACCGGCCCCGCCCCGCTCAAGCCCTTCACCAAGAATCGCTTCCACTACAACTGGCACTGGATCTGGGACACGGGCAACGGTGACTTCGGCAACCAGGGCATCCACGAGCTCGACGTGGCGCGCTGGGGATTAGACGTGAAGTTCCCCAACCGGATCGCAGCCATCGGCGGCCACGTGATGTTTGACGACGACCAGCAGACACCCAACGTGCTGAACGTCGCCTACGAGTTCGATATGCCGGACGGGAAGAAGCGCCTCTTGGAATATGAGGTCCGCCACTGGATCACCAACCACGAAGCCGGCATCGGCACGCCGGAGTTCGGAAAAGGTGATGTCGCCCCGGCGCTCGGCAACGCTGCTGAACCCCGCAAAGGCAAAGGCCCGCAGAACACCATCGGCAACATTATCTACGGCTCCAAAGGGTATCTCGCCATCGGCGGCTACGGCTCCTATCGCACCTGGCTCGGCGAGGACCAGGAACCGGGACCCCACGCAGAAGGGGAAGGCAACAACTGGGCCAACTTCATCGACTGCGTCCGCAGCCGCAAGAAGGAAGCCCTGAACGCGCCCATCGAGGAGGGCTTCTACTCCTGCACCCTGCTGCACCTGGGCAACGCGTCGTATCGCGTGGGCCGCACCTTGCAGTTTGATCCCGAGAAGCAGGAAGTGATCGGCGACGAAGAAGCCAGCAAAATCCTGCGCGACGCTGACCGCGGCTACCGCAAACCCTACGTCGTGCCTGAGGAGGTGTAGTCGCCCGTAACAAGAACTTGAGTCATCCCTGGCAGAGCAACTCCGCAGCGGGTCTCGTCCGGCACAGTGCGAGGTATAGGGTAGTTCCCGGCCGAATTGGGCCAGTTTCCCATATGCCGACTAAACATCTAAGTGACCGCCGACGTCAGAGGAGGAGCCGCAAGGCGCTGGGGTAGTTTCCGAGTCGCCGACGATCCATTCCCTATCGTCTCGCAGTTCGCGAAGAGGCTCGAAACGGCGGGCGACGCACCTTTTCGGCGTGCAGGTAAAAAATAGCAGTCGGCGAGGCCAATGCTCTGGGGTCGCTTGCGACGGCTGAAGTTCCGGGACGCGAGGATTCAGCAATTAAGCGAGCGACAATGGACGTCCCTATTTCGTAGCAGTCATGGTTGCGACTTCCGTAGCGCCTTGCTCTTGAACACGCCTTCCGACCTCGGCGCGCATCTGCTCGGCCTGCTGGGCGGTAAACTTGAAGGCGCCGAGGGGGGCGGTTCCATAGTCCTCCCGTCGCCAACGGGCCCGCATGATTCCTGTATGTGAATGCCCCTGCTGTCCCAGCAGCAGGTGGCCGATTTCATGCGCAATGGCGGGGCCGAGCACCTCGTAGGGCTTCACTCCGCACTCTGCCGCCTCTTCTTGGACCCGGCGCATGGAAACGCTGGCGAGGTGTCCCGCAGCAAAGCCCATGGTCCTGCGGGTCGTGCCCGGGATGACTCCAAATTGCGGAAGGATTCTCACCCCCAAGTTGGTTGGCCCCAGGAGCTGATTGCACCCGGCCGCTTCGTCATGATCCGCGCGGGCGGGGTCGCACCTGGTCCAGGTGATCTGAACCCCTGCTTTGCCAAGGATATCTGCCGCCGCAGCTTCGGCTGGGGCCAGGATTTCGGTCGGAACCTGGGCGTAGTTATGGACTCGCACGTTGATCCTCGGCGGGAGTCCGTTGAGATTCTCACTGCGGTCCCACGGCAGTGCCTGTGGGGCGAAAGTCAAAAACGCTGCAAGTAGGACGAAGCCCTTGAAAGATTGGTTCATGGCCGTCACCTCTCCGCCCGCCGGCTGCAACTGCTGGCCAGGCGGGCCGCTTGGTGACGCCCATTTGGGGGTAGGTGGGCAACTACCTCAATGCAAGCAAGGTCATACGTTTCTTAAAGCCGGGGTCATAAGGGAACTCATTGTTCGCAAAGGAGTTGGGGTTGGCAGGAAAGGCTTAAGGACCTTGACTTTGGCTATCCTAGTGGTAAACTCCGCCCCAGTTTCAATCGCCAGGGAATTGTGTGGTTAATTCTTCGGGTTCGGACTTGGCTCCGCGCCGCCTTCCCTGCCTCGAGAAAGGCGTCCGCAATGAATGACGCCCCACGCTCCGCCCGCTGCCTTCGCTTCGGCGCCTTCGCATTCGATCCCCAGATCGGGGAACTTCTCAAACATGGCGTGAAGATCAAGCTGTCCGGGCAGCCGATTGAACTTCTGTCCATGTTGCTGGAGCGGCCTGGGCAACTGGTCAGGCGCGAGGAATTGCAGAAACGATTCTGGCCTCACGACACCGTGGTGGAATTCGAGCACAGTATTAACGCCGCCATCAACCGTCTGCGCGAAGCCTTAAGTGATTCAGCCGATGAGCCGCGCTATGTGGAGACACTTCCCCGGCGGGGATATCGGTTCATCTATCCCGTCGAGGGCGGAGACGAGCCAATTCAGAAGGCACCCGAGGCCGATGCCGCGCCTCTCAGCGAAACTCCTCCGGCCGAATTAGCGGGGAGCACCGTTTCGCACTATCGAATTCAGGAGGAGATCGGCAGCGGGGGAATGGGCGTCGTGTACCGAGCTGAGGACGTCAATCTGGGCCGCATGGTGGCGCTCAAGTTCCTTCCCAGGGACCTCGCGGCCGAGCCCAAGGCGCTGGGCCGATTTCGGCGCGAAGCCAAAGCGGCCTCCGCCCTCAATCATCCCAACATCTGCACGATCTATGAAGTGGGCGAGCACGGGGGCCGTCCTTTCCTGGCCATGGAACTCCTGGAAGGGCAGAC
>PMYF01000564.1:0-2823 GCA_003171295.1 Acidobacteriota bacterium
CATGATTACCCTTGGTCATGAATACCTGAGCGGACCTTTTCGTGAGTGGGTTCGAATCATGGTTCTGCTTCTTTTTGTGGCGCCCGCGTACGCGGAGGGACCCGTTTTGGTGCGGGTTGATCGTTCCACTCCCGAGGGCACAAGCTACTTCAGCATTGGCGTCACGCACACACAGCCCAACTGGCAAGAGGGGAATCCCGAAGCCGTCGCTCGGGCCAAATCGTTGTTGGCCGATGGATTGAAATTCCAGAATCAACACCTGATGGACTGGGGCACCGAAAATCCTGAGCCCAAACCGGGCATTTATGCCTGGACGAGCCTTGATAAACGCGTTGCGCTGATGCGCTCGATGGGAGCCACCTTGGTCATCACCCTCTGCACTGCTCCCGGGTGGATGAAAACCAGCGGCGAGGACTTCCCCCGGCAGACCGGACCCGATAGCTGGGCGGACGATCGCGTCGCCGACAACCACGTGGAAGATTTCGCGGCATTGTGCCAGAAGGTTGTGCAGCGCTATCCCGACGTCAAATACTTCCAAATCTGGAATGAGTACAAGGGTTACTGGGACAAGGCGGCGGACAATTGGGACTCTGTGCGATACACTAACTTTTATAACGCCGTGTACGATGCGGTCAGGTCCGTGCGCCCCGACGCTCAACTCGGTGGACCTTACTATCCCTTTGATGGTCCCAAACCCAAAGACTGGCCGGTGATTGATTACTGGTTTCAGCACAAGCACGGGGCTGACTTCGTTTGCTTCGATGGCTGGGTGGCGGGCTATCCCCCTACGCGCGCGAGAGACGAGGAAGCCAGGAAGATGACCTTGACGGATTACTTCGGGAAAATCGCCGACCAGTTCCGCTCCCGGACCACGCTTCCGATCTGGATCTCCGAGTTCTACGGAGGCTGGAGCAGCAATCCACAATTTACCGCCGCGAACCACGCATCTTGCTACCTCCATGCGCTGCAAAGCGGTGTGTCGGTGGCGTTGCTCTGGGACGCGGAATTACCGAAATGGAACTACCTGTTCACAAGCACGAAAACTGCGGACGGTGGTCAGGCCAGCCCGCACTACCGAGTCGTCAAGATCTTTAATCGCTATTTCGGCCCCGGCGCCCAGTTGTTCAAGGCCACATCTTCTTCTCCCGATGTTGAAGTTCTGGCCACCGCGACCAAGACCCTGCTCATCAACAAGCGAGATGGGAAAGTCCTCGGCAGGCTGGATGGGCATCCGCTGGAATTAGAGTCCTACGAGGTTCGGCTGGTGGACGCGTCGGAGAAATAAAGGAAGTGCGGGAGATACGCGCCACAAGGCCCGCTCATCAGAAAGGAATCATCATCATGACTGCTTTACACCGGAGTCTCTTGGTCGTCTCATTAATCGCTGCCGCTGCCCTTTCCACAGCGGCCCGCGCTGTTCAAAACGCCGACGCTGGTCAGGCTTCGGAACTGGCCTTGCTGACCGGCCAGCTTCGCATCGGATCGGAGTTCTTTTTGAACCGGACCGAAACCAAGGCGAGCGTCGAGCATCATTTCCGGCTCATGCAGGAAAGCGGACTCACGCTGGTTCGTATTTTCGTAATCTGGGACGACATCGAACGTACCCCGAACCACTGGAACTTCGAAGGCTATGACTGGATTTACGATGCGGCAGCGGAGAACGGGATCAAAATTGTGGCGACGCTGTGCGCTGAAGATCCGCCGGGATGGGTGAAGAAGACCCCCTTCTACCACAACCGGACCAACCTCAATGATCCGGAAATACGCGCCCACGCCGCAATTTACATTCAGAAGGTCGTGGGTCGCTATAAGAACCACCCCGCGCAAGGGGTGTGGCTGCTGGCGAACGAACCGACCAAGTACGACCTCGAGCCCGCTACCTTTCAGGCCTTTGGCGAATGGCTAAAGGCAAAGTACGGGACCGTGGAGGAATTGAACAAACACTGGTTCGAGCCCCTTGAACACTTCTCCGATGTCCAAATCAGGCCGGATGAACTGACCGAATATTGGAATGACTATCATCGCGCGGTGGACTGGAGAGAGTTCAATACCGATAACCTCATTAATGTCCTCCTCTGGACCAAGGGTCAGATTCAAGCGCTGGACACCAAACACCCCACACATATCAATGTCACCGAACCCACTGGCGGGCCTTATGGCCAGGACGTGTTCAAAGAGAAGCGCATCGTGGATATCCTCGGCGCCTCCATCCACCCCGCCTGGATCTTTCCGCCCACTTCGCCGACCGCTGAATACGGTGAACGGTTCGCCTACCGGCTGGATGTGATCGGGGGGCCGGCCGGAGATCAGCCGTGGTGGGTTACAGAACTGCAAAGCGGACCTACTATCTACACGGGCGGTTTTCCCCTGAATCCGACACCCGAGGATATGACCCGGTGGCTCTGGGATGCGTTTGGCGCAGGGGCCAGAGGAGTCATCTTCTGGTTGTGGCATCCTCGAGTTGGCGGCTCGGAAGCAGGCGAATGGGGATTGGTGAGCATTGATGGAACGCCGTCGAATCGGCTCCCCGCCGTCAAGGCAGTGGTGGATGGACTGAAGCGCAATTCCTATCTGGCTGAGGCGCAACCGCAGCCGGCGAAAGTTGCCATCCTGTATAATCGCGAAGCCTCCATCCTTGACAGCCTCGACGACCGGACCCAGAAGCGTGGAGACGAAGTGGAAGAGTCCTTGATGGGCTGCTACATGGCGCTCCACCGGGCGCACATTCCCACCCGCTTGGTTGACATCGACCAACTCCGAACCGGAGCGCTGGGTAACTACTATGTCTTGTACATTCCCTATTCCTACGCGATGGACGACCAG
>PMYF01000564.1:2874-9296 GCA_003171295.1 Acidobacteriota bacterium
GAGCCTTATTCTGTCACCAGCCAGAACGAACGCGGGGGCGAACTGTGGAAGCTACCCTTAGAGCTAAAGGGCGCGGAGGTGTCTCTGCGTGATCGGCAGGGCAAGCCTTTCGCCACCCACCACCATTTCGGCAAAGGTCATGCCATCTACTTCGAGGCGGCGGTCACCCTGGGGTACTTCAAGCGCAATAATCCGGTGGTGCAACATTGGATCATCGACCCCGCGGAGAAAGTCCAGGCCAATGCGCTGGTACAAGTCAAGAAGGCTCCTGGCACGGTCGGCTTCCGTGCCCTTCTTTATAGGTCCGGGCCCGTGACAATCCTGACCAACTGGGGCGATACGGCCAAGGTGGTCGTGAGTTTCCATGGCAATTACGCGGTCGCCGACGCGCTCACCGGCATACCCGTCGAGGTAACGCACGAGCAGGGGACAACCCTCGCCACCGTGAAGCTGCTCGCCGGGGTGGTAAGCGTGTTAAGAGCAAGTAAGGTCGCAAAATAGGCCCAAGGGACGTTACAGTTGGGATGTGAAATCAAGAACTCATTCTAGTGGGTGCTCATCGCGTACGGCGTAGTGGCCGAATTTTGGATGCGACCAAAAATGCAAGAGGTTAAAGAATCTGTTCAGCCCGAATCTGCTGCATGTCACACTCCACTCCGGGATGCTACGCCGTCACCATGCGTCTTACACTCGATCCCTCTCGTCTGCTGCTGATTTCGCTCGGCGGCTGCTTGAACCAACACCAACGAGAGGTGATCGATTACCTCGCGGAAGAGAATCGCGCGTTGCGGGAGCAAACCGGAAGCAAGCGGCTACGAATTCAAGAAGGCGATGCCGTGGAAACATTTGAGGGAGAAATTCAGAAGCTGATCGTCGAACTAAAAATCAGCCACATGGATTTCTTCCACCACAGCCTGCTCAAGATCCCTCCCAATTACGCCATCGGCGCGACTTTCCAGCCGCACCGGGCCGACGGAAACAATTACTGGATGTTTCAAGACCTTCACGAGATAGGCCCTGCCCACTTATCGGGTATGCACGCGGGAGACCTGCGCTTGGAAGTAGTGGGAAAGCCCGTTGAGCCCCCAGACCAACCGACCGTTAGGATGGGCGGGAGCTGCGATATAATCATCGAAAAACTGACTGGCGAGCGAGTTTCTCAGCCTCTTGGGATACCTCGGCCGAAATCAAAGTGGCATCCGATCATCCGCCCACGGTTGGTTTCTTCGTTCAAACCCGAACCCGACATCGGCCTGTTGAAGGCTGCAGGCTTCCCCGGTCAGGTCGGCATCGACGTGGCACGCGAAATCGACGATGCCATCTCGAATCTGAGGGAGTGTACACGATTGATTGTGGACCTGCGCGGGAACCCCGGCGGTGGTGCCGGTGGACTTCGCTTAATGAGTTACCTAACACCCGACAAGCTACCGCGAACCTCGCGGGGATCCGGTCGATATGGCCGCAGGTGAAGCCAGCGCCACCGTACAGATGCGCCTAAAACAGACTGATAGTAAGCTTTTGCGCGCCATCGAGGATGCCATGACGCGGATTCGGCAGGAGAGATTTGGCACCTGTGAAAAATGCGGGCAGCCGATTAGCAAGGCGCGCTTAGAAGCAGTGCCCTGAACCCGGTGGCTCGACAGGCTCTGTTCACCGTGCTGCCCCTACCACCCCGCCGCAGTGTCATGTCGCATCGGTCAGCCCGCCACCCGTCAAACTGCCTTCGCCCCGAACGAGAGGGTTCGGCCTCCAGACCCATTTTGTGTCGAGGCCCCCTGTGGGTTCACTGGCGTTACGGCCCGATGACTCGCTCACCCCCCTGAGGATGGCTTGGTCGGTCGGCTTCCTCCGTTTCGTTTCCTCCACCGATGCGACCTAAGCTCAGGGGCATTTGGCTTTTACCCCTATAGGACTGTCTTCCACTGAACATGCCAGCCTTCGCTGGACGTACTCGTTCGCCAAAACTCCGCAGGAGCCTGAAATAATCAACTGGTGGCGGAGGGCAAGGTTCTCCAGTTGCAACCTTGCTTGAGTTTGAAACAAAGCTCGGATGCTGAACAATGCGAACAGCAGGGGAGTAGACATGGACGAGCAAAGCTAACAACATCTCCGGAGAAGATCAACGATTTCAAGATTTCAAGATGAACGAGATTATTGGTAGAGACAGCTGCCCAGAAAGCGGGCCCGTCCCGCTGGTGCCTCCTATCGGTGCTTGCGACCCAACGTGGCACACAATCCGCACACATGTGCAGCGGAGACTAGGTTTTATTGGGGTTTTGAAGTGGTGCTACTGATCCGGAAGTCAGTGGTTCACGCGCCCGCCCGCCCATAAACATCTGATTCCGGGCAGCGGAACCTGCTCAAGCCGGCACTTGAGAATCAATCGCTTGCAGGGAGCCGAATGGCAGGGTTTTTGGGCAAGGGAATCCGCAGTCGTAGCCGCCTGTGGCTTGACGAGTTGCCATAAGCGCGGTTATGGCCGTTACACGACCAAGTGGATTCCTTCGGGCTACGCCAGGTAAGCTCGCGGGGTTTTTCCAAGCAAACTACCTCTGTGCTTTGGCGGGAAGATAACCTTGACTTGCCAGCAGACCAGACGGCTTCCGGGCAACCCACGGATTATTGGTGTTGGCCTGTGTCCCTCTGCGGCTGCGGATGATGGTTTTACACCTTTTGAGGCATTACCTCCCAAGCAGAAAATCTCTTGACGTGGGTTCGCCAGCGTTCTAGCGTAACGGCCGGTGGAATAATCCGCTGGACTCACTCGCGAGGCAGACATGGACAATCGCTGCGATCGCCGTGGTTTCATCAAAATCATGGGTAGCGCGGCCGTGGCGCCTTACATGCTCCGGGCTACGGACGCAATGGCCTTTGGATACAGCAGCGCCTTTAGGCAGCCACTCGACAAAATAGTGCTAGCCAGCAGCCCTATTCCCAACCTGCCCATTGGTGTGGGGAAAGGTCTTTATCCGGGACGGGTCGTTTGGGCGCATGACCCCAAGGCCACCAGTTGGCCGGGGCCGGGCCAGGGCCACTGGTGGGAAAGCAATCATACGAACCAGTCGGCAGTCGACGGCATGATTTCTGAGGCGATTCAGGGGCTCGGCGGTAAGCCTAACAATGCGAAAGCTTGGGAGGCCCTCATCCGACACTTCAACCAGACCCATGGCAACGGGAATGTCGGCTATAAGAGAGGGGAGAAGGTCACCATCAAGGTGAACCTCGTAGGCTGCATCATTGACGGCGGCGTCGATCCCAAGTCTTACGATCTTGTGCGTGGTCTCGATTATATGAACGCGTCGCCCCAGATGATCCTGGCTCTGCTGCGCCAACTCGTGCACGAAGCCGGCGTGCAGCCGCCAGACATTGCCGTGGGAGATCCGCTCGCCTTGTTCCCGAATCAGTTTTATGGCCCTCTCTGCCGCGAGTTCCCCACCGTCCGCTATCTGGACCATGACGGCGGGAATGCAACCTATCCCCGAACCCGAGTGCAGTACTCACCCATTCCGTTTTACTGGAGTTCCCGCCCCAGCCGGACAGCCCAGGACTACGTGCCGGTTCCTTACGCGGAAGCCAAGTACCTGATCAACATGGCAAATCTGAAGAGTCACTCCGGCGCGGGTGTCACGCTCTGCGCGAAGAATCATTACGGGTCGTTGATCAGGACGCCGCCCGACAAGGGTTACTACGACATGCATGTCAGCCTGCCAGAGGAAGTCCACGGCTCCGGCCATTACCGGGCTCTCGTGGACCTGATGGGGCACGCGCAGATGGGCGGGAAGACCCTGCTCTATTTAATTGATGGCCTGTATCCGGGGGTACACCCCATCGAACATGCTCCCCGCAAGTGGTCCCTTTACCCCTTCAATGGACAATGGGCTTCCAGCCTTCTCGCCTCCCAGGATCCCGTGGCTATCGATTCCGTGGCCTTCGATTTTCTCTGGGCTGAATGGAACGATTTCCCGCACATGTCGGGAGCCGACGACTACCTGCACGAAGCGGCACTGGCGGATCATCCGCCCTCGGGAACGTTCTACGATCCGGACCACGCTGCGAAGGTAACTCACTTGGCCAGCCTGGGAGTCCACGAGCACTGGAACAACGCGCAGGAGAAGCAGTACAGCAAGAACCTGGGCAAGGGACAGGGCATCGAACTGGTTGGCGTTGGCCCCAGCGCTTAGCCTCTACCGCGAAGAATTCTATGGGGTAAGCAAAAGAGCGTATCCTGCATAACCGTTGGGAGATTCTCCTTCCCACAATCACTCTTGGTTCAGGATCGCGTCACACCACTCAAAGTTCCAGCGAAGCGAGCTGGACTGCGAAAGGGCACACAATGGACGCGGTATTTAACCCTTCACGGAGAGAGCTTGGAAAGAGGGTTTTTGGTGCCGCATTGGGAGGGGCGGCCTACTTCGCTTCACTGGGTAGGGGTTCTGCGACGACACACAGGAATGCGCCAGGGATCAAGATCGCCGTGCAATCTCCAGCGACCCCGACCGACGACGATCTGCTGTTTCTGAAGCAGCTCGGCGCGGAGTACGTCAGTGTCGGATCGCCACCCGAGTTACGCACCGCCGAGGGTTTCCTACAAATCAAGAAGCGTTATGAGTCAGCCGGCATCACGGTCTGGAACATCGGCAACATGAGTGTTCACAACATGCCGGAAGTCACTCTGAAGCTGCCCGGACGAGACGCGAAGATTGAAGAGTACAAGAGCTATCTCCGCAACCTGGGCAAGGCCGGGATCTACTACACCACTTACGCCCACATGGGCAACGGCATCTGGAGCAGCGGCCGAGCAGATAGCCGTGGCGCTCCGGCGAGAGAATTCGATATGGCAAGCCCCAATAGGGTCGGCTCCTGGGGTGATGCCAGGTTCTACGAGCCACTTTCCCACGGACGCCGATACTCGGAGGACGAGATCTGGGACAACTACACCTACTTCATCAAACAGGTGGTCCCGGTTGCCGAGAATGAGGGCATCCGCATCGGCATCCATCCGGACGACCCCCCTGTGCCCGTGCTAGCCGGTGTTCCCCGCTGTATTTTCGGCAACTTTGCGGGCTACAAGCGCGCTTTCGAAATTGCCAACAGTCCCAACGTCGGCACGTGCCTTTGCTGCGGAACCTGGCTGGAGGGTGGCTCGCTAATGGGCAAGGACGTGGTGGAGACCCTTCGTTACTTCGGTGCCCAGGGGAAGGTGTGGAAAATCCACTTCCGCAACGTCAGCGCGCCCCTGCCGCATTTTGTCGAGACTTTCATGGATAATGGGTACATGGACATGGACAAGATCACCAAGGCCCTGGTAGAAATCAAGTTTGACGGCATCATGATCCTTGACCACTCGCCTGACATGCTGGGGGGGAGATACGCCCAGACGGCTTACGGCGTGGCTTACATGAAAGCGTCCCTGAAACGAGCGACCGAGGAAGCACGGGCATAGGATTCATCGATCAAGCGAGTACTTCGGACGCGGGCCGTTCTCCTGCCCGATTGGCGACTGGGCTTATGGAAGCGAATGCACCATAAGGCGGTTCGGGCCGAGAAAACCGTGGAGTTCGTTTCGGCAAAATCAGCGGGACCAGCGCTCAAAACCAAATATGCTCGGCCCTGTTTTCGATCGGACTCTTCATTACGGCGAAACGTGGCTCACAAGTGACACACTCGATTCTCTGGATTGGGCGAAAACGGTGGGTTTCGCGGGGCGCGCCGGCTGGGGGGATTCAGTGGCAACAGCCACTTCCTGGTCTCCCATAACCCAAAGGGCACCACCGATGGAAAGGATGTCCGTCCGCCAACTCCGAACGTCGGGCTGGCTTTGGCGAACGGCGTGACCAGAGGGCCGCCCACCGCTGAACTCCTCAGGTTTTGGCCTTTATTTAGCCGAAGAGCCCACTTTTCCTCCAGAAGACCCAGCTCCGCTAGGTATATTGTGGGAGATGGGTACCTCTCCTCCCGGCATCAAGCCCCGCATGTACTCCGTCGATTTCGAGAACCGCCCAGGCGACTTGGGGACCACCGCCGTCGTTTTGGCGGACGCCCCTGGGGCTGCCCTGGAAAAAGCCTTCAACCTGTTCCCGTAATACCGGCGCGAGAGCCGCCGGAAGTGGAGACCGATGCCTAACCAATGCTCGACGCGCCACGGCAAGCTCGGCGAAATCCTCCTGGAGAAGGGGCTAATCGATGAGGGCCAGCTCCGGGCGGCCCTGGAGCACCAGAAAGCCAACAGCGTGATGTTGGGGACTTCCCTCGTGAGGCTGGGCTTCCTGGACGACGGCCAAGTGATGGCCGCCCTGTCCCAGCAGTATGGCCTGGCTGCCGTTGACCTCGCCGGCCTTGAGGTGGACCCGAAAGCCGTCAAGCTGATTACCGTCGACATGGCCTTGAGGCACAAGGTGATGCCTATCCGCCGCCTGGGGTCT
>PMYF01000510.1 GCA_003171295.1 Acidobacteriota bacterium
ATGCTGCCTGCGCGACGGGTACAGGGTTCGCGACGGGCGAGGGGGACGGTGGCCCGTGAGGGCGGCTGATTGCGTGGTGGTCGGGTTCGGCGACGAAGGCGAGCGATATATTTAGGTGTTTCGTTCTGTTGGGCCGGGAGTCCTAGCCATGCCGCTGCCGTTCACGCTGCCGCAGTTTTCTCAGAGCCTGCCCTCAATACCCCAGATTGACTTGTGCTGTAGATTCTCCGTGTTGGACTCCCCCCACGCCGACCCCGAACTCAGCCAATGGCTCGGCTGGGCATCATAGGGGGGCAACACGCCGATGTTTGCCCGCACGGTTGGCGAAGCCGCTCTCATGGCTTGCTTGCCCGACTAGGAACTTCTCCAGCCAGTGCTGGTGGAACTCAAACGGCGGTACCCTGAGGGCCGACGAAATCCCCCCTATATTTCCCACCTCTTTCCCAACTCTTTGAAGGGGTTGAATGCCATGGATGAGGCGATTATTGTGCTGACCTGCCCGAGGTTTCACGCTCGTGACCAGGCGTGCCCTGATGCTCAGGCATCGTGAGCTCGCATCCCCAGAGATGCGTCTCGTCGTTTCTTGTGAGACCTTTGGTCCCGCCAGCCTGGAAAAAAGTGTCTGGAATGCAGCGTCGCTATCGTCGCTGGTTGGACGGCGGTCGAGCAGCATATCTTTGAGCATGGTGATGACGAGTCCGCCCGCTTCTTTGCTGCGCTGGAGAAATAGCAGATGTTCAGCGGGCAGTCGGCATTATCCTCTTGGGCGTGGGACCCGGACCCTAGAGTGGTTTCGATTTAAGTGCTTACATATCCGCAAGAGGCGAAGAAGTTTGTGCATTCGCTTGGGGAGAGAGTATTGAGCAATTCTCCGATTTCCTTCCATAGGGCGTCGATGTCTCGTTTGGCTGCCTTACGGAGCAGCGCCTTGAGTTTGGAAAAGAACTTTTCTATCGGGTTCAGATCCGGAGAGTAGGGTGGCAGAAAGAGTACGGTTGCTTCGGTTGCGGTGATAGCTTCTTCGACTCCAGCCACCTTGTGACTACTGAGGTTGTCGAGGATCACGCGGTCTCCCGGTTGGAGCGTTGGGCACAGGAATTGACGCACATAAGCCAGAAACATCTCGCCGTCCATCGGCCCGTCNNGCGGCGCCGAGTCGATGCAACGCCTACCTCTGGGCGCGCGCCCGCTCGCTAGCGCCGAGTGCCAAACCGTCAAGCCCTTCCGAAGAATGCTGCTCGTGCATACGCATCAGGAGGTCGATGTAGAATTGGTAGTACCTTTGCACCGAAGAAAAGTACGAGGCACGCAGCCCCTGGCTGGCGATCTTAGTGCGCAGGGAGTCGATGATTCTCAGGGCTTCCTCAATCAGAGCCCGCGCCTCGACGAGGTCACCCAGGTCACGCTGAATGAATGCAATATCGCCAAGCGTGTGGGCTTCCCCGGAATGGTCCCCCACAGCTCGGTGGATCGGCAGGGCTTGGCTATAGTAATCGAGCGCCTTCTGCTTCTCGCCCAAAGCGGCGTAGGCCCAGCCAATGTTACTGAGCGTGTGGGCTTCCCCGAAGCGGTCCCCCACGGTCCGTTGAATCGGCAAGGCTTGGTTAAGGTAATCGAGCGCCTTCTGCCGCTCGCCCAGAGCGTTGTAAACCCGACCGATGTTGTCGAGCGTGACGGCTTCCCCGGAGCGGTCCCCTGCGGCCCGCGAGGTCGGCAAGGCTTGGTTGTAGTAATCGAGCGCCTTCTTTCTGTCGCCCAAATCCATGTAGGTATTGCCGATGTACTCAAGCGTGTAAGATTCGCGGAGGCGATCCTTTAGGCCCCGCCACAAGCCAAGCGCCTCTTCGTATTTGACGATCGCCCTGCGCGGCCCATCTGCCGTACCTTGCGCCTTGAGGATCGCTGCTTCAGCAAACGACCTTTCGGCGGCAACGCGACTCTTATCCTGCCGTGTCGCCAATCGCAGCGGCTCGACCCTCACCTCATAGCGACCTGGCGGGGCATCATTTTCTAGAGATCGCACGCCCACCCGGTATGTGCCTGATCCCTGCGCAACGAGTGACGCCGCTTCGGGCACTTGCGTGCCATTTGGACTGTCCATTTCGAGCAGTTTATGTCCATCCGGTCCATATAAAACGAGCACCACATCGATTCCGCGCTGATCAACAACCACGTGCACATACTGGCCGGCCGCGACAGTTATCCGATAAGAATGGGCCTCGCCACCTTTCATCTCTCGCTCAATTGGTTTGCCAGGCACGAGTTCGAGTGCTTCGCTCGGTCGAATTTCCTGCTCGCCCTTCGGCGCGCCGACCGCACCGGCAGGCTCTCCCGTGCGGGCTACGGCCGTAACGGAGACAAGCAGAACTAAGCTGAGGCCCGCCGCGGTCTTTGTCCAACCACGCATTGGCCCTTCTTCATCCTTCATCGTTTTCTGGCCTGCCTAAAAACTGCCTTGAGCTCGGCGGCGAGGGCGGCCCCGCCACCAGCGCCAGCCTCGGAGCCCCGTATGATGTGGCTGTGGGAGTTGGGAGTAACCTCTTCATTGCAGACACCTGGAGCCACCGCATCCGTCGGGTCGATTCCACCGGAATTATCACGACCGTGGCAGGGAACGGTACCCAGGGCGTCAGTGGTGACGGCGTCCTCGGCACCAACGCAAGTCTTAGAGCTCCGTTCGGGGTGGCCGTGGATGTCCGCGGCAACCTCTTCATTGCAGACACTTGGAACCACCGCATCTGTCGGGTCGAATCCTCCGGGATTATCACGACCGTGGCGGGGAATGGTACTCAAGGCTTCAGCGGCGATGGTGGCCTCGCCACGAGCGCTAGTCTCGGAGCCCCGTACGACGTGGCTGTGGATACGCAAGGCAACTTATTCGTCGCGGACACCTTGAATCATCGTATCCGCCGTGTCGATTCCTCCGGGGTCATCACGACCTTGGCAGGGAATGATACTCAGCGCTTCAGCGCCGAGGCGGCCCCGCCATAAGCGGCAGGCATCCAGCCCAGTACGGTCGTCTACATGTTTTCCACGCGTCACTGTGGAGGGTGGGCTGGTGTGTGAAGTAGCAGTTCTATCGAAGGCTCACGAGGGATGGGGTACCCTGGATGAAAGCCACATATCGCGAAGAACGCGATGGATGATGCGCTACCTGTGGTTCTCCGCTTGCCAGCACCCTACTCTTCAACTAACAAAGAGTAAAGGGGCCGCATTCGACTCACAACTTCCCATTTGCCAAAGAGACTTCCAGTAACCTTCGGCATGCAACACGCAGGTATTCCTACTTTCTTACAGCCGCTTGTACTCGGGCGAGAAGCGCCGAGCGCGTCGAACCCATGGTCATCATCAGTGACTCGCGGGGGATCTCCGTCACAAACTTCTTGATAATTATCCCGATGACGGGTGGTAACCCGCGCGTTAGGGAGATGGACTCACACTCGATGTACATGCCTCCGCCCTTCTCTTCGAAGCGCCAATAGGAGTTGATCCGCCAGAGAAATCCGCCGTCATGTCCAATGGGCTTTTCGTGCTCCTGGGGCGTGTCAGCATCTGCGACTTCGGCGATCCGCGTCGAGTAGGAATGGCTGTAACAATGTGTGGAGTCGACAGGGAAGTAGTACACATCATGATCGCTGTTGAGTGTCACCGTGATCACTTTCTTCTTCCTGAGGCGGTAAAAAATCCTGAAGTCATCCCCATTCCGGCTGACCAGTTTCGAACCCACGACTTCCGGTCTGTAAATGTCCTGATGGTGATCGTAGTCTTCTACGAGCTCCAAGGTTTGCCCCAAGGTTGCACCCGGAATAAACACCGCGCCCAGCCAGTGGTGGAGCATTCCCCCGGGAGGAACAATTTCCTTACCGGAGGAGTCCGGCGTCGACAGCCGTTCGATGAAGATTTCGCCGCTACGGAGCAAGTTCAGAACCTGCCCACGCCGCACCTCAGGGAGGCCATCCACGTAGAGGAACTGGCCGGGCCGCTTCAATTCCGTGCTGATGCGAGTTTCTGTGAGTTCGACGTAGCGCGAGAAGGCTGCGAGCGTCTGCGGCGTCAAATCCGTGCCCAGCAGTTTGGGAGTCTGGATGACCAACATCATCACGAATAGGTAGGGAGCGAGCATTTTAGGCAAGCGAGGTGAGTGGTTCATGGCGATTCATCTCCACGAGGATGGACGCCTTATGGTTGGTGGCAGCGTCGTCCTCAGTCTACGTGTTCTACTTCGACTCGGAAATGAGCACGGATCATGGCACATCTCCCGGCTCAAGTTGCTATTGCAGGTCGAGCAATTCACAGTCCATGCAGGACGGAAGCTGAGGAGTGCGCAATTCCTTCATTTGATGAAGAACAACGTGCTCCAACGTGATGGGAAGCCACACAGATCGGTGCCCCGTATTCCCCAGGTGTCAGGACGACCATGCACTTGCTGCCTGGACTGGCTTCCAGTTCGCTCCAACCACCGACTGCCGGCGCAGCAGGGTTATCTACGGCTGGCCTCCCACTTGCGCGCGGAAACTCAGAATTCCCAGGCGAGTGTGAGCGTAGTCCCTCCGGCGCTAGAAACGGTCGGCAGCAGCCTGGAGTGGAGTGGTTTCTCTTGTCTTGACCGCTCCGCATCATGAGCGACGTGCCGGCCGATCATCAAACCGAGTGCTGCTCCTACAAAGACGTCGGAGGGGAAATGAGTCCGCATAGTTATGCGCGAGGTCGCAACCAGGCTTGCCAAGCCGTAGGCGACGGGCGCGACCCAACGTTTTTCCCGGTATTGCTCGGAAACGACGGTGGCCAGGGCGAAGGATGCGGCGGCATGACCAGATGGGAACGAGGTCCCGCCGGCGAAGAATGTCCCATCAGCATTGTAATCGCGGACATCCCCGCCCGCGAACGTGGGCCGGGGGCGCTGCGTGGCGATCTTCAAAAACTCGACGACCACCAGACTGTCGCCGACGGCCTCGAGACCCAACAAGCCCGTGGTCTCGCTGTGCTGGTCGCCCCCACGTCGGCCGGCCAAATAGATGGCCCCGGCGACCCCGAGGTCCGTCCAGGGGCCTCCGAACCGGCCGACGTTATGGCTGAAGGTGTAACCACGACCGGGGGGAGAGTCCGAGAGGCCTTGCCCGACGCGCCGGTCAATCGCCATCAGGACTGCGGTCGTTCCCACCATATACCCCAGCCAGGGGAGGTCGCTTCGCTTCAGGCGAAAGGGACGGAGCCATATGAACTCTTGATCGCGGATAATTCGCCTAGGCACTTCCTTGAGTGTAGGTTGCGGCTGCGTCGTCGTCTCGACGGGCCGGGAAGGTACGTGACCCTCAGATTTGGAAGGAACCGAAGCCTGTTCGCCCGCCGGTTGCACTTGGTTGCCCCGGACTCTCGTCGGGCAAGCCAGCGCGGGGAGAAGGGCAGCCCCACAAATAATGAACAACCTCAGCAGGCGGAGCGTCATGGCCCTCCCCAGGGTCGATCTCCCATCGTATAGCAACAACTTCCGAGCGCCGGCGCGGTGTTTGAGAAAGTCGCCTCACCAGGTGCGGTCAATGCCGATGACTTCCATTTGCGCAGCCTTCTTGCGCAAGTAGACCGTTACCATCTTCTGCTGGTCAGTGCCGTGGATGGCGGCGGCGAAGTATGCGCCCTCCGCAGCGCTTTGAATCTGCTGGGGCAACGCGAAGCTGGTTTGACCTGCGAGCGGAGTCTTCCTCTCCGTGTGGTTGTCGAACTCCGACCACTGTACGGTGTGCTCACGCGCGGACAGCAAGTGGTAGGTCACAGCCAGGTCGTCGAAAACCAAGCGGCCGTCCTTCACCGCAAAGCGGTCCAGCGGCAGGACCTTCGAGAAGTAAACCTTCCCGATTTTGTCGCGGCGCTCGATGAGTGCCCGGCTGATGTTTTCGACCGCGGCCGGATCAGAGTAATCTCCAGTCTCCACGATGGCGCGGATGTCCTCATTCGTAAAGGCCATGACTTGCTTGGCTGCCCAGTATTCGTCGTCCGGCAGGCGGCGCATGAACGCCGGATTCGGGTAGTTCGATTTCCACTTTTCCGGATCGAAGACTCGCGATTCGAATCGTCCCACGGCTTTCAGGTGCCCGTAGTCGGCACTCTCCCACGGCCGGACGTCCAGCCCGAGGGCAACTATCCGTGTCAACGCCTGACCAGCCTTGGGAATAATGTATTCGTTCCCGAATCTGGCATTCTTGGGCATGTCGCTGTCGCTTCCCAAGATGGCCCCGAAATCGATCAGGTAATGGCGGACAATGCGGACTCCATCCTCCTCCACGAGCGTGTCGAGAGAATTAAGCGACTTGGCATCGGTGTGGTTCAACCAAGCACAGAAAACATGCAGCCCGCGCAAATCGCGACGGTCTTGATGGGGGATCGTGTCATTGGGGTCGTCGGGACGAGTCCCTTCGTACCGGAACGGTCCAATCGGCTTCCCCTCCACGGCCCGGCTGGCCAACAGGCGGAACATCCCGCCTTTGCAGCGTGGAACAATGCGGAGGATGTCGTCGAGGTCCCGTTCGAACATGGGCCGTTTCCTGCCACCCAAGCCGTCAACGGTGGCCCGGGGGCTGACTTTCAGATCGGAACGTTTCAAGTAGACCAGGTAGTTTTGCGGTGTGTAGTACCCGAGGGCGTAGAAGAAACGAGATCCGATCACATCCGCGGCGGTGGCCATCTCAAGATTGCCGATCGGGTCCGGTTTGACGAAGTAGAGTCTGCCCTTGGTATCTTTCATCCGGAATCCAGGAGTGATTCCCTCGGTCTTGACCCCAATGACCGTGAAGGGGGGCACGGGCGGGGCTTCGACGCCGGGCCCCTGCTGAAGTTCTTGCCGAGACATACGGCGAGTCCCGTGGCGGTTCATGAACCACGCGCCGTCCGGAACATCTCCCAGAGTGTTCACCCCGCGTGCAGGCAACGCCGGGCGGGGGTGGGGGCTGAAGGACTGCTTGACGAAATCGTACAAGTTCCCGGTCTTGCGCGGCGGAAGCTGCTGAACTGCCACGGGCTTGGGGGAGGACATGATTGGGTCGTCAGCATAATACTTTTCCGCGCCTGTGGCACCGACTGCGGTCAGAAGCAGTGCCACGACTAAAACATAGCGTGGTAAAGCCCCGGGAATGGAAGCCCCGGGAATGGAGGGCTGAATTTGAACCATATCTGGACTCCTTCCCGACTGAAACCGGCGTCGATGCGGAATACCACGGCCCCGCGGCTCTTAAATCGAAATCCAAATCCGGCATCGGTTTGGAGGTGCGTCAGGCTGATGTCCCCGGGGCGGGGAAAGACCTTTCCAGCGTCGGCGAAACCCGCCATGTCCAACACGGGAGCCACTTCCCAGCGATATTCGGCATTTATCAACAGCGAGTCATTGTCGTAATAACGAAACTGCCGGAATCCCCGTAAATCGTCCGCCCCCCCCAGAGTAGGTTGCAGGTAAAAAGGCACAACCTGCCCGGCTCTGGTGTAACTGAATTCCGTCCGGGCGCGCACGACGAATACGCGCTTTTCGTTCAAGACGGGCATGTACTGCTCAAGAAGCGACTCCCACCGGCGAAATGAATGAAGATCCGTCTGGTCGCTGTAGTAGTTGAATCGAGTGAGGAAGTTGGTGCCACGACGGGGGTCGGATCTGTGGTCGCGGAAATCAACTTGCACGAAGGGGCCGAAGTGGGAATAAGGTGACTGCACATCAATTCCGGGTGTCTGTACAGGCGAATAAACACGGTCTGTCGAAGCATAGACCGCACTAGTTCCAGGACCAATGTTGATCAGGTCCGCGCCGGCGATGAAGCCCACCATCACGTGGCGTGGGTGGACGCGCCAGCCCACCTGGAGATCCAGGTTTGTATCCTCGCGCCGGTAGTCGGTCCGGCTCTCTTTCTGCGAGTTGGGACCGGGCCCGTAGTAGGCCATCTGCGGCGAATCGGCATGTTGCACATAGAGGTCCGCACGTAGACGTTTGCCGAGAAGCCGCGGGAAAGAGACCAGGGTATCAACATTGTAGTAGCGCTTGGCGGAGGCGGCTGCGGAAACGCGGAAATGCAGATTCTCTCGCAGCAGGTCGGGGCGTGAGTAAGCCGGGCCGACGGCGAATCCGGAGCCAGTGACCAACCCCCCAAAACGCAAGCCGAATCCGTTGAGGCCACCACTTATCCACTCGAGGATCTGGCTATGCTCAACGCGATCGATGTCCCTCTCGAGCTTGTCAGGCTGCGGTGGGCTCAGTCTTTGCGCTTTCTCCAGCGCGCCGCCTTTCAGTTGATCGGCGCGGGAAGTGACCGGTGAGGTATTCTGCGCGGCAGCCAGCGAAGTGAGCAGTATGATTGAAAGGAAGGCAATCGAAAATCTCATGGGAAGCCCGCGCGAGGCCGGGGGAAGCGATGCATTCAATTTCCCGCACAACCCCCGCGTTAAAGGGCTCTCCCCCAGCAGCACAGCGCTACCCTTGCGGGCACCTCCGAAGAGCCGCTGGCTGGATTTCGACAGGCCTAGACGAGAATACGGAGACCTGAACTCCCCCGGGGAGATTCGATGTTGCAACATGGCAGTAATACCTTAGTTCTAAAGTAGTGAGACGAGTATGTTAATCGCCATGAAAATGACACCGAGAGTAGGGCGTACGTCAGGCCGTTGACGCCTGGCCCATGGACGGCGCCGATTGGCAGCGCGTGTAGGTGTAAGGGTACCGGTCGTGACGGATCGATATGCCGTCTGAGCATCGCGAGCTACCTCGCTCGCAAAGAAGTATGGGCAGTTGGGCGAATTCTGGAATCAACTTCGCGAAAAGTAAAGAGGAATCGAAAACCGTGGACTTTTTGTCATTCTGAAGGCTTGACCAAACACGCGTGGTCTGCGCAAAGCAAGGAGGTTTCTGACTTTCGGGAAAACACGTCGGTGTCATCGGCTTCCGTCGAACTGCGGTCAGAGACACTGCTCCGCAATCTTTCCAGAGGCTCAAATACGAACAGGTTGGTATGGTTCACAGAATGGTCCGGAAAATGCTGTCCCTTGATTCGAGATGGGACCTCGTAGGTATTGCACAGGTGGGTGTCTGTCAGGTAGTATAAGCTCAGTGCAAGGAGAGAGTGCTCTCCCGCGGACCTCTCAAAGAATTGGCCGGTCTGCCCCAGCCGACCGCTGCGGGCCCGCGATTTGACCACACCTAAGTATGCTGCCCAAGTGGCGGGGGGCTGGAGAATGTTTCGAGGTTCGCGGTCGGGACCATGACGAGGACCTGACCGTGCCGGGGAGCAATCCATGGATCGCCTTCGGTCCTTCCTGAACCTGGAACGCGGTGAGGAAGTTCCTGCCCTTCTGCTCTTCGTATATCTCACCCTCATCATGATGGCCTACATTATTACTAAGAATGTGCGCGACGGTCTGTTTCTCCAGAAATTCAGCGGGTATATGCTGTCATATGTCTACCTGGGCATCGCCGCCATCATCAGCTTCGTGGTTGCACTCTATGTCAAGGTCTCGGCTCGCGTCGGACAGACCGCCGTGATCGTTGGGAGCCTCCTGTTTTTCATTTGCAACATTCTTGTGCTATGGTGGGCCGTGCGTGTCCAGTTGGCTTACGTTGAGTGGGTTTTTTACATCTGGGCCAGCATCTTCGGCATTATTGTTGTCACGCAGGTTTGGACTGTTGCCAACCACGTTCTGGATCTCCGTCAGGCCAAACGCCTTTTGCCGCTCGTCGCGAGTGGCGCGATCCTGGGGAGCACGCTGGGGGGATTCACCGCCGCACGTCTTGCCAGGTTGAAGTCCGTAGGAACAGATAACCTCATGCTGATTCTTGTCCCGCTCCTGGTCCTGGCAGGGATCGTTGCCTACCTCCTGCTGGCGCGCTACAGCAACGCGCAGACGCCGCAGGAAAAAGGGCAGAAGCGGATCAGTTTCAAGATAGCTCTCGAGGCCATCAAGGGATCCCGCTATTTGAAGCTGATCGTTGCGTTATTGGCACTTTCCAACATTGTCACGCTGGTGGTAGGCATCCAATTTGCGAACGTCGTGAAGCAAGCTTTCCTGAACAAGAATCAGATCACAGCGTTCATGGGCTCTTTCACTGCCTACTTCAGTATGGTTTCTTTTTTCCTGCAGGTGCTCACGGGTTCGTGGTTGTTGAGGAAGTTCGGGGTGAAATGGATCATCCTGGCGCTGCCGGCAGCCCTCATCGGCGGAACCCTTATTCTTGTCTTTTTTCCGTTGGCGCTTTGGGCCGGTGCGGCGCTCAAAGGCAGCGACCACACGCTCCGTTATTCGGTTGACCGAACGACCACCGAGTTGCTTTATCTTCCTTTGCCGCAGTCCACGAAGGCGGAAGTCAAAGCCGTCACGGACATGGTCGGACAGCGTTTGGCTGACGGCGTGGGCGCGCTGCTCGTGCTTTTCGTGATACTTGCCCTAAAGGGCGGGCAAAGGAGCCTGTGCCTTCTGGACCTGATCCTGCTCGCCCTCTGGGTCGGGACAGCACTTTTCGCGCGACATGACTACGTCGCGACCATCCGGAAGGTGTTCGAAAGGGAAGACCAGTCGAAGAAGATTATCGACATGATTTTCGGAGGTAAATCGATTGGCACCGTGGCGTCAATGCTTCACTCGAAAGATCCGGAAATAATTCTGGCCGGCATGAAGGCTGCTGTGGAAATGCGGCGCCCGGAATTGATTCCACACGAACTTCTCCACCACCCTTCCCCCCAGGTTCGCGACCGGGCCATAGAGCTCCTGAGCCTGACGGAAAACGAACTGCGCGCCCATGTCCAAACCGAAAGCAACCCGTCAGTTGGAGCCAGCGCCATCATCCGGCTCGCGACAGCGCCGCAGGCAGGGCCCGAAATGACGACGCTGGCGCAGTTCCTCGAGCATCCGGAACTGAAAGTGCGGCTCTCCGCCGTTGTGGGCCTGGCGCGTCTCCAAGCCGCGAGCGGGGCGAAGGATGGTAGCGTCAAGCGGGCGTTGGAGGAAATCACCGCGGGGCTGGAGCCCGACTCGAAACAGTGGAAAGACGTGGCGGGGGCGCTGGGAGACATTGCGCATCCTGAAGTGGTTGACTTACACGGTCGCCTGCTTCAGCACCCTGACCCTGTCATCAAGAAGCAGGCGATCCTAAGTGCGGGGCGGGCCGGCCACCGCGAGTTGGTGCAGTTCTTGGTGCCCTTGCTGGTCGATTCGCAGTGGGCTCCCGACGCGCGGGTCGCTTTGCGCGAATACGGTCCTCGGATTCTCGGAACGATGGCCGACATCTTTAAGGACCCGATGGATGATCTCGAAGTTCGGCGAAGTATTCCTCTGGTGCTTGCCTACATTCCGCAGCAGACGTCGGCGGATATTCTGCTAGATGGCCTCTTCGACGCCGATGGCCTTTTGCGCTACCGCGCGATTCGCGCCTTGGGCAAGCTCCGCCTTCTCGATCCGAACCTGAAATTTGATCAGGCGAAAGTTGGCCTGCGCATCCGTGAGGATTGCGAGACCGTCCTGTGGTTCCAGCAGTCCATGCCCAAGCTGTACCCCGACGATGGAACCCAAGATCTCCTATTCCAACTCTTCAACGATAAGATCAGCCGTGGAAAGGACCGGGTCTTTCGCCTGTTGGCCCTTCGCTTGCCGCCTGCGGCCGCCATTGGCTCGTTGCTGGCCATGGCGCAGGGGGACCGGCTCGCGAAGGCCGCGACCGCGGAATACCTGGACAATGTTTTGTCGGGGAAGGTGAAAGAATCCGTGCTCGCCGTTATCGAAGGGAAGGTAAAGCCCGCAAAGCAGACCGTGAGGCAGATCCTGGAGGCATGCCTCCGCAATCCCGATCCGATTCTGAGGGAATGCGCCGCGGCCGCCATTGCCAAGGATCGGTGGCCGAAATCAGGCCTGAAGCCAGCCTCGAACTGACTTAAGAAAGGACGCTCTCATGGCAAGACAAAAAGCCGTTCCTCCAGAGGCTGGGAGCGGGATCGCTACTCGGCCAAACATCACTACGCAGGAAAAGGCAGAGCTCCTCCGGGGTGTGGACTTGTTTTCGCAAGCCCCCGTGGAGGAGCTATACCCTCTCGCCACGCTTGCTCGCGAAAGGGGCTTCCCCGCGAAGTGGGTCATTTTCCAAGAAACCGACATCGCGGACGCCTTCTACATCGTGGTGCATGGGCAAGTCGAGTGTGTGTCGAAGCCTGGGGATGTTCGGGAAGTGTTGGGACCGGAGAAGGTTTTCGGGCTCTATTCAGCGCTGACGCGCGAATCGCGATATGCAAGAGCCACTGCCCTGCAAGACACGGTGGCGATCTCCATTGCCGCCGGGGACCTTTTTACCCTGCTATCGAACAACATGGAAATCGTTGAGAGCATGTTCAAACACTTCGTCCGAAAGCTAGGGATGGGCACGCGGGGATGAAGCGTATTCTCTGGTCCATTTCGGGGGAAGTGGGCGGGGATTGGCTTCGGTTCTCATCGCATTACCTTGCAGGGATGGGACGCGTTGTGGGCTTGCAGGAAAGCCTGCATGCCAAGGGTGTGCGGTTAATGCCGTGGGCTGAAGCGCCAGTTGTTCGATTTCGCTGAGCGCCGCCATTTGGCAGCGGGCTTGCTCAACGGCAAGTAGCAACTCGGGGGTGCCTTTACAAATGACTCCCCCAGGGTTAACATCCGGTTTAATGATAGAGGATTAAGTCCCCGAGTACGACCTACCCAGCCGCCGGGAGGCCCGCATGGTGGACGATGACGAAACCCAAATAGACGTCGATCCTGACCCTGGTCTTGATCAAAAGGAAAAGCGCAAAGGGGGAAAACTCTCTCCCGGAGAGGTGCTGGTTGGCCGTTACCGGATCGAGCGCCTTATTGACAGCGGGGGAATGGGGGAAGTTTACCGTGCTCACGACATGCGTTTGAGATGCACGGTGGCGCTCAAGAGGATCAAACCGGAGCTCCTCCGGGACCCGCAATTCCGAAAGCGTATTGCCCTCGAAGTACAAGCCGCGGCAGTCATAAACCATCCTGCCATAGTGCGAGCCACCGACAAATACGATGATGGGCGTGAAATGGTTTTTATCGTGTACGAGTTTGTGGAAGGAGAAACCCTTGACGCTCGGCTCGGTGAGGAGGCGTTTTCACAAAAGCAGATTCTGCACATTGGTATCGAGGCCGCGGTAGCCTTAACGGCCGCGCATGCGAGGGGCTTCATACATCGTGACCTTAAACCCAAGAATCTTATGCTGGTGACTCAGCCGGATGGATCCCGCCACGTGAAGATTCTGGATTTTGGCTTAGCGAAGAAAGTAAAGGTCGTTTCCGAATCGGCCCCAGTCGAGGGCGGTGAAACGCCGTTCACGGACATAACGAAGTCGGTAGCGATGATTATTGGCACCCCTGACTACATGTCTCCCGAGCAGGCCTTCCCTAAACCGGTCGACTTTCGGACCGACATCTATTCCTTGGGGCTCGTCTTATATGAAATGCTGGCGGGCTTTAATCCGTTTGCGGGGAAAGATCCCAATTCGTCTCGCAGACGCGTCCTGGAAATGCCCACTCCCCCTCTGCCTAATCTAACTACCAACCAACCGCAGTATGTCGAACTCGACCGCATTCTGCGCAAATGCCTTTCGAAGCAGCCCGAGGAACGGTATCCATCAATGGGCGAACTGTTGGCGGACCTCACCAAGGTGGAGGAGAGAGCGGACGGAGAATCACAGGCGGTTTCACGCCGTTCAGGAGTGCGGTGGCGGTACCTCGCACTATTTTGCGCAATTCAGGTCGGCTATCTCGCGATGTACGCAGCGGCGTATTTCTATCTGCCCGAGAATACTCACCGCTTACCATTTTTTCTGCTGCCTCATGCGTATTCGGTTGTCACATACACTCTGATCATTTTATGCGCCGCGGCAACGGTCCATCTGTACCTTCTTGGGGCTGTGGCCTTCGACTACGAAGACCTAGGCCCCTTGTTTCATCGCGCTTTCCCATTGGTCCTAGTATTGGATTTGGTTTGGGCTCTTTCGCCGCTTCTGCTTTTCCTCAAATTAGGAGCCATCATGCTTCTAGGCGTGCCGGCCCTTGCTCTTCTACCTTTTTCACAACGCACCTTGATATCGATGGCCTATGGTCGTCGAGGCGGGCGCAGTTCAGCAGCCCCAGCCACAAATTCCTCCGCGAGCGGGGGTGGCTCGTCCCCCACTCCTCCTCTGTCCTGAAGGGGTTGAGAGGCGGACCCAGATGCGGTAGCCCTCCCTACTGCCGCAAAAGGGACTAGGATCCGGCTTACTTGGCTGACGCTACGGTTTCTTATTCATGTCTAATGCGTAAGGGGTCCACGCTTTGGAATCGACGCTCGGTTGATGCTCACGGCGGCACTTCAACAAACGCGAAAACCGGCGGTGACCATGCAAATAGAATCAGGCAGAATCTCAAGGCGAACCTTTTTGGGGAAATCAAGCGTCGCGGTTGCCATCGTATTCGCGATCGCCATGGTCCGGCCAGGACTGAGCCGAGGACCCGGTGAAAAGCCCCCGGGCATGGGGGTTATCGTACTTCTGGGACCGCCCGGAGCGGGCAAGAGTGAGCAGGGGCGGCGGTTGGCCGAGCGGCATGCCATTCCCGTCATCTCGACCGGCGACCTGCTGCGAGACCACGTCCAGCGCGAAACCAAACTCGGCCGTCAAGCTGACTCTTACATGAAAGCCGGGAAGCTGGCCCCGACTCTCTGATGAACCTGATCCTCGAGGAGCGGCTATCGCAGCGCGACTGTAAACAGGGATTCATCCTGGATGGCTACCCACGATCCCTCGCACAGGCTGAGAGCCTCGACGGCCTGCTGAAAGAAAAGGTTCTGACGCCGCACGTCATCCTCCTGGATGTTCCGAGGGAACGCGTGCTGAGGCTCCTAAGTGGGCGGCGTGTTTGCCCTCTCTGTCGGCGCAGCTACAACATCTACTACCAGCCACCCAAGACGGAAGGCGTGTGCGACGTCGACAACACCCGGCTAGTTCAACGTTCGGATGACCAGGAGGACGTGATCCGGCGGCGGTTAGACACCTATCAGGAGGAGACGCAGCCCGCCATCAACTACTACGAGGACCAGGGCCGTCTCACGCGCGCCAATGGCAGCCAGAGGCCAGAGAAAGTGGCGGCGGAAATCGAGTCGAAGCTTCCCTCTCAATGACAGTTGAGGACATCAAACTAGGTCCCCATCGGACGTAATTCGCCCTCCCTAAAGATTGACCTTGAGCGAGGTATTGGATTCGCGTCGGCCGATGTACCACATCCGCCAGTCCACAACAAACAAGCCTAGGCGTTCCGAGATTGTGCCAGAAGCCCGGTTAAGCGACGAGGCCAAGCGATTGCCAAGTAGGAATCGGAAATTCTGATTGAACTTCTCAGAAAATTCCTCCATGCGACGGTCGGGGAAAGGGTGTGGCCCCAAGTCCGAGATCCTGGGATCTCTTCTGGATGCTGCGGATTTCAGGTTCCCGATCGGCCCGCTTGTATCGGTCGCGTTCCCCGGCCAGAATCGTCTTGAGGGTAGCCATGCCGGTCACCCCGTTCAGGTCGCTGCTCGCGTGGGCCAACGGGTTAAAAATGCTCCGCCGTGGAGAGGTGTTTTTTCACAAGTCGCCTCTCGATTGCAGGACAGAATTGTAGTGTGTCATACGCCCTTCGACAAACTGGCCCTGACACGGGCGTGCGACCGCTCTGGTTTGACCAGATGCGAATGCACGTGGCTAGATTCGGCGAGGGTGGTCAGGAGGGCGTGGCCGGAGTTCTCCAAGTCAGGGTATAGGCTCTCCAACGTAGCAGCGCATTTCGGTATTGATTACCGAGCGCATGATGCACTCGAGGATGCCCGGTGTGCTGGAATGCTGCTGCTCCGCGCTATTGCTGATACCAGTCTAAGCTTGGAACAGTGGCTTGTCCGTGTAACGCAGCCAATTGACTCAGACTCAAGGGGTCGCCATGAGAGAGACGGAAATCCAGATGGCGAGCTTTTTGGCGAGGTTCTTGTGTTTACCGGGTCATTGTCAATTCTTCGCCGTGAAGCGGCGGATGCGGCTGCGACAGCGGGATGCCGCGTCGATGGCGGCGTCACGAAGGACACGACGCTGCTGGTAGTGGGCGACCAGGACCTGCGGAAACTTGCTGGCCACGAGAAGAGCAAAAAGCACGTGAAGGCCGAACAGCTTATTGGTCACGGTCAGCCCATTCGCATTATCGGTGAAGGTGATTTCATGCGTATCGTGTCGCGGTCTGATGCGTCTAACAAAGCGACTAAGTAGGGAGCCTGGGAGGGGGGAATCCCCCAGGCCCTATGCCCGCCGTGCCAGAGGAGAGTATTTAGACTCAGGAGCAACCAAAATGACTCCCAAATACACACCCGCTAACATTGACGAAGTCACGCAGGTCTTCCCGGCCCACGTCCTGGACCTGATGCCGAAGATGGAGGACATCCCGGAGGAGTTCCGGCACGGGAACACCCCCTGGGACAGGCTGTTCTCGGCGTGGTTCTTCTGCGGCCTGTCCAAGCTAGAGCTGACGCTGGCCGAGGGAATCGACAAGGACAAGGCGCTACGGCACGATTCCAGCGTAGACCGAGTATTTGAGAAGTTGCAGGATGCGTCTGGCGGGAGCGCTCAAACGGCTTAGGTCATGGTCCATTGACTGTAGCCATTTGACCACCCCGCCGTGCCGAAACTGCCGCTCAAAACACGGCGTTTAGCTCCCACCGGGAAGCCGACTTTATAAACCACCTGCCCGGATGCCGGTTCATGGCCGTCGCAGCCATTCCTTCCTCCCATGACAACTCAGGTGTTTCTTGCACGGGACTGTCTTCTCATGCAGCCATCCTTTCAAGGCACTCCCCAGACTGGATGACCGGGGTTGGGTCAATGATACCTGCGAGCAAGATGAAGCAGGGTTCCGCCCAATGCCCAGCCGGTTGCACATCCTTGGACTTCTTTCCCCGACATTGTATCTCGGTTGTCACTGCGTTATCATGCGCCACGTTCGGTGTGCAGTGTCCTAATTTCAGAGTAGTCAAATTCGGTGCGCAGAGGCTGGGATGAAGACATTGCGTTTTATTTACAGCAACGGCTTGTCGGATTGCCACAAGACAAAAGCACTCTTGGTACGTAGCAGGGAAGGTGGATTCGTGACTCGAAACTGCTTGAGATGCGGAAAGCCTGGCTACGTCGGTCCGCATCACTTACCAAACTTAGAGTGTGAATTCTGCGGCGGTCCTCTGGTGGTTAAGCTGCTAGACAAAAACTATTGCTACATTTGCGGAAAATGCGACCGACAATGGGAACTCCCGTCACTCCTACCTCACTGGACAGAATTGTTCCAATATTCCGGCCTCCTGGCCCCAGGCGACGGAAGTTTCACTTAGTCTGAAGTCAAATGAGGACACTATCGCAAAGTCTTCCAACTTCTTTGAGGAGGTGAATGTCAGCAAAGTGAACCGGCGTATACTCGTGGGAATCGCTCGGCACGAGTCATAGGGCATGGATTTCTGGAGACACCTTTATGCACAAACAGGAAGGGACTACGGAGCGAGACCGGGCCTCTGGTGAGTTGTGGTCGGCAATAAGGACATGGGATTCAACTCGACATTCCGAAGAAGAGAACGCCCGTTGGTGTCATCTCAGGTCAATAGAATTGCTACGATGGCCGTTGTTTGTGACCCAGCCGGTTGTGCCGCTCTGCCTTCTGGTCCTGCCGTGGTACGTCGTTGTGTTGTCGGTTCTGCTCTTGACAGCTCTATGGACTCAGGTCCGATCCCGGTACGTCTCCATGGCACTTGCCGATATTGGACCGCTTTTCGTATATCTCAAATGGCCAATCTCTATCGGCGTAGGAATCTATTTTCTAATTCATGGTCGTTATTTTCTCGGACTGCTGGCAGGGTTATACCCCCTATGCACATTAATCATTGCGTGGCCTGTTGCACTGCTGGGTGGTGACATGGCAAGGATGGAAAGATTATTTACGGAGCGGCTGGTATCAGAGCCTCGGGTTTCAACCATGGGAAAGAAGCATTGACAGGCTTAGCCCAAATCCTCTCGCGATGACCTCCAAGTTTTCGTTTGAAGTATTCCTCTGCCTCCCGGATTGGCCGCCGGTCCTGACGGCAGTGTAGCTGACGAGACCCGATCAGGGCACCCCGCAAGCCCTATCTCCCTGCCCTGAACTTGCTGCCCTGCTCCCGATTGATGCATGGACCTGAAAACCAGGAGTGAGGCGCAGCCTCCGCTTGGAGCGGAGCCCCAGTAATCCGGCGAACCCGCTCCCGCCATGCCTCATTGCCCATCGGCCTCATTGCTCCTCCGGGCTATGCGCATGCTCGTCGCACAAGGTCTGAATCCATCTGCCACTCCGGAGCCGTCCCGGCTGGCCGCAGATTTCGCAAGTCCGGGAGGATTCCTCCTGTACCTCCGCGATGCGCCCATCAATGGCATCCGTGTGATGGCTCACGTAGAAGCGCAGCGTGTCGAGCTTCTCCTTGACCTGCAACACCACGAAGCGCTCGCCAGTCACCTTCTCAAGCTCCGCGACCAGCGGCCCTTGGTCCGCGCACAGCCGCCAAAGGATTTCAAACCAGCCGTCGTCGCGGTGTGGGTCAGTTTGGATTCTAGGGTGCATCAGACGTTACGCGTAACGGCCGCAATGGAAGCGGGATTGCAAATCGGCGTTTGGAGTGTTTACGATAGTAGCAGTATTGGACAGCAAAGCAGTTGCGACGGTATGAGGACCGCATGCTCTACTTAAAATGCGTGATAGCTGGCATCGCGGCATTGGTCATTGCTGCCGTGGTCTTGCCTGTCATCATGGGGATTCTCCTCTACACACTCATACGCCCTCCGGCAGGCACAACCATTGGATTTGACCCTGTTTCCATCGCTAAATCATCGCCAACGGTTTGGCTCATCGCGTTATTTGTTTTTGCTGCTGGCTTCTATTGGGAATTTCGCAGACTTACGAAATGAAGTTCAAACTGACCTACTCCGTCGCCGCACTGGAACCTAAGCCGAGAGCTCAGTGAGGATTCTGGGTTCCGGAAGAAGGTTGCCAGGCCGCTGCCCTTATCTCGGGTTCCAATTTGCGGTCCTCCGGGCTCAAGCGTGAAACCACAGTTTCCACGCTCAGGACGCGCGCAACTCTCCCCAACCCTTGGAGTGCAATATATTTTGTAACAACCACGAAGGGTCCTTGCCTGGTGAGGCGAGCCAGATAAGGGATAGCGACAACGTCCTCAACATAGCTCAGGGACTTGGCGGCATCCAATGCCGTCTCGGCATTCGTCTGCATTGCGGCCCTCGTCAGTCTCTCGCACACGCTTTCCAGGCGCTTTTCATCTCGCTCACCGACCTCCAAGGTTAGCTGCTGCGAGAATTCGGCCTTCGCGGGCACCCCCGAGTTTTTGCCCACCGCTGTCGTGAGCGTCAACACGACCCTGTAATTGCCTGCTTTGCTGAACGGGTGCCACTTGTTGAGGAGCAATCTCTGCCAATACGTTTCCCCCGGCTGCAACCGGACTTGGCCGATACGGCTGATGCCATTGTGCCGGGCAAGATGCGGAGGTCTAATCGTCGACCCATCGGGCTGGACAATCGAGAATTCGAAGTTGCCTTCACGGTCGTACCCTAAGTCAATGCTTGCCTCTTCCGCCAGGTCGTTGTGAATGGAGAGGTTGACTACGACCGGTTCGTGCAGAGTCACCGATGAACTCTGCAGCGCGAGCGCAACGTCCACGCCCTCCTGCCCTTGGCACAAGCCCCACACTGATGGACCCAAAACAAGAGAAGCTAGGTGAATTATTGTGCGACGAGCGAAACTTGCCCGCAAATGAGTTCCAACGTTGGACATGGTAGCCGCCATCATTGCAGTGGATTGAGTGTAACCGATGCGCCGCTGCTGGTCACTTGATACTTAGAGGTGCCGTTGGCGTCTGACCTCTACTACGCCCCCTCGCATCTGCGAGGTGTTCGATGTCTCGATGGCAAGGCTGTGCGCGACCTGGACGCCGGAATCTATGAGCCTGACAATGCCGAAGCCCTGCCCAGAAGAAGGCGGCGTCCCAGGAGCCGCTGGAGGGTTCATCAGGTGAACTCAGCCGGGCGGGGACCGCCGCCCACCGCTGAACTCCTGAGATTTTGTCCGTATTTTAGCCGAAAAGCCCACTTTTCCTCCAGAAGACCCGGTTCCGCTAGGTATATTATGGAAGATGGGGACCTCTCCTCCCGCCATCCAGCCCCGCATCTGCTCCGTCGATTTTGAGAACCGCCCAGGCGACTTGGGGACCACCGCCGTCGCTCTGGCGGACGCCCCTGGGACCGCGCTGGAAAAAGCCTTCAACTTGTTCCCGTAATACCGGCGCGAG
>PMYF01000980.1 GCA_003171295.1 Acidobacteriota bacterium
CAATAGAAAATGAAACAAAATAAAACGCAAAACTTATACTTGACATTCGACGATTAACGCAATAGGTTTTGCCCCAGGAAGAGAGAAAAGGATGGTAAGAGAAAGGTGCCATGCCCTTTTCTCTTAGGCCCGCTGAAAGTTCAAGATTTTGCCCGCGCAAGGCAATCCCTGTTTTACGTTCTCATTCGTCGGATCGGGTCTTTTTGCCAGACTACCCTGTAAGTCGGATTTGAATAAGGAGGCATGCCTCATGTTTGAGCGACGGTTAGTTACTGATGCTCATGCGATGAATCGTTCTCGCACGGTGATGTACGGATCCGGATTCTTATTGGTGCTCGTTCTTCTGCTGAATCCGGGAGTTGCGTCGGCGCAGTTGTACAGTGGCTCGCTAACTGGGGTTGTAACTGATGCCAGCGGCGCCGTGGTCCCGGGCGCCGATGTCACACTCACCGACACACAAAAAGGGTTCGACTACAAAGCGACCACCAACGCGACAGGGAACTACCTGCTGAGGCCGCTTCCTCCCAGCACTTACAGATTGACCGTGGATGTAAAAGGATTCAAGACCTATACCCAAGAGGGAGTCGTACTCGACGTCAATCAAAGTTCCGCGATCAATGTTCGCTTGGAAGTGGGCAGCACCACCCAGACGGTAAATGTCGCGGGGACGGCTCCACTGCTTTCGACGCAAGATGCGACCACCGGCCAGGAAGTGAACCGTACGTTTATCAACGATCTTCCCTTAATCGGCCGGGGTGTTACGGATCTTGCCTTTCTGGCTCCTGGCGTCAATCCCGCTCCGGGTTGGACTTTCGGCTCCATCAACGGCCTGTATAATACGAACAATTTCACCTCGAATGGTGGGCGCAATGCTACTTCTGACATGCTGGTGGACGGGGTCAGCGCCTCGGGCTACAACTCGAACACGGCCATCCAGTATCCTCTCTATACGCCCTCCGTGGATGCCGTGCAGGAGTTCAAAGTCCAGCAAAATAATTTCAGCGCCGACATTGGATACAGTTCCAATACGGTGCTCAATGTGGTGACGCGTTCTGGGACCAATCACTTTCACGGTAGCGCCTACGAATTTGTCCGCAACCAGATCTTTGATTCGAATAGTTGGTTTAACAATGCGTATGGCACCAAGTTGCTGCCTCTGCGCTATAACGATTTTGGCGCCACCGTTGGCGGTCCCATCAAGAAGGACAGGATGTTCTTCTTTGCGGACTATGAAGGTACGCGCACTCGCACCATGAGTTCGTCTTTCCACGCTGGCGTTCCCAGCCAAGCCGAACGCCAGGGCGACTTCGGAGAGCTTTGCACCTATGCCGGAGGGACATTCGATTCGAACGGCCTATGCAACGCTCCCAACGGCGCCGGCCAGATCTGGGATCCCTATTCCGGCGTCTATAACGCGGATGCGGGCGGGGCGGTCCGTTCCCAGTTCATCCCTTTCAACAACATGGCCACTTATCAGAGTCCGGGCAATCCTAACCTCAATGGAACGGGCCACCAACTTCCCGCCCGGGCCGGCAACCTGATTGATCCTGTGGCTTCGAAGATCATGTCCTACTTTCCGCTGCCCAACTTGAACTTGGGCGCCGCTAACTACAACCCTTATGATAATTGGACGAGCAACGGAATCGCCATCAACACCCACGATCAATTCGACGTGCGGATGGACCGGCGTTTCGGTGGTCAGGACCAGCTCACCGGGAGGGTTTCCTATGCCAGCAGCCCCAGTAATGGAGGAGCGCCTTGCTTCAACAATCCCATGGACCCGTGCTCGAGTGGTTCGACTTCCTGGCAGCAAAGAGCCATCGCTCTGAATGAGGTCCACACGTTCAGTCCCAGCACGGTGCTCACGCTGGGCTATGGCNNGGCTTCGCCCGCCAGTTTGTTAACCAGCCGGGTCCAGCCGCGAGCTATCCCAGTTTTGACGCGGTCAAAGACCTGGGATTTCCCAGTTACATGGCGGCGTCGGGGGTCAAGGCCACACCCGTGATCTACGTTTACGGGGGATACTACCAGGCGGGGCCTCTAAATGCGACCGGTGGGCAGCCTTGGGCCATCCTTCGCAACGCGGAGGAAACTCACCACCTCGTGGCAGCACTCGATCACATGCAGGGCCGCCACGAGTTCAAGTTCGGCGGCGAGATGCGCGTTCATCGGATCAACCAAGGGCAACCGGGCACTCCTGCGGGGTTATTCACTTTCGACTACAACACCACTTCCCAGGGCCCGAACTACGGCGGCGGCGACGCCTTGGCGGGATTGCTAACCGGAACCAGCACGACCGGATGGGGGCAGTACGAAATACCCCCCTACTTCGCCATGCAGAATATCGGCTACGCCTGGTACTTTCAGGACAATTACCGAGTCAGCGACAAGCTCACGTTAAACCTGGGGGCCCGTTACGAATTGGAATATCCGCGCACCGAGCGCCACAATCGCGAGGCATGGTTCGACCCGGCACTGGCTTCGCCCCTCGGCAATGTGCCGGGCGTGGGTCAAATTCAAGGTGGGATCGTCTATGCCAGCAATGCGGAACGGCATATTGTGAACACGAATTATGCGGGGATAGCTCCCCGCCTTGGGTTGTCTTATCGTTTGAGGCCCAAGCTGGTCCTGCGCTCGGGTTACGGAGTGTTCTACAACCCCAGCCAGTTTGTGGCCTCGAGCCCCTCAGGCAGTACGGGCGGCACCGACGGATTTGATGCTACCACGAACTGGCTCAGCACTTACCAAGGAGATGGGGCCACGCCCTGGGGCCGCATGAGCGATCCCTTTCCGAACGGTCTTGTTCTGCCGACAGGAAGCTCCCTGGGCGCCATGACTAACGTTGGCACGGGCATTTATGAGTACCTGCGTAATTTGACCGCACTCCCTTACACCCAAACCTGGAACGGGGGATTCCAGTATGAATTACCCGGCGGCCTGGTGGTGGAAGCCAACTACGTGGGAACCAAGGGAACACACCTTTACTTTGCAGGCGCGGCGGCGTTGAATTACCTGGGTCCATGGATCGAAAAGGCAAGTCCCGACGAGATCGCCAGCCTCATCAGTTATGTGAATAATCCCTTCTATGGGATCATCACCAATTCCGCATATCCACTTTCCAACCCGCAGGTTCAGGCACTGCAACTTCTTTACAAGTATCCACAATACGCGTGGGTGAGCATGCAAAATCCGCCTTGGGCCAATGCCATTTACAATGCCCTCCAAGTGCGGGTGGAGAAGCATTTCTCCTCCGGCATGCAACTGTTGGTGAATTATACCAACTCGAAATCCATTGATGATGCTTCGGTGGGAACCAATACCACCTGGCTGGGTGGGTCCATCAGTCAAATTGACCCCAACAACCGCAAACTGGAACGTTCGGTCTCCCAGTACGACATTCCGCAGGTCCTTAATATCGCTTACGTCTATCAGCTTCCGTTTGGAAAAGGGAAACGCTGGGGAACCAGTTGGAACCGTTGGGTGGATGGCTTTTTGGGCGGTTGGCAGACCAACGGCATTTGGCGCTTCGATAACGGCCAGCCGATGAGCCTGGGGGAGCAGGGCGGTGGCTTGGCTCTTCCTGGTTATGGGCAGCGACCAAACCTGGTGGGACAGCTTCGCGTCAACTCGCGGTCTAAATGGTTCTGCACGGATCCTGGATGTGGCTATTTCGCGAACCAGGGCTCGACGACAGCGCCGACGGACGTCGCTGTGCTTCCTGCAAACTACACGATCGGTAACGCCCCGCGAGAATTGCCCGACGTACGTGTGCCCGGCACCAGGACAGGCGCTCTCTCCCTCTTCAAGGAAATCAGCCTGAACAGAATGCGCGAGGGGTCAAGGGCAGAATTCCGGTTGGAATCGTTTAACGCCTTGAACCATCCGCAATTCTGCGGGCCCAACACCACCGTCAACGGTGGAAGCTTTGGGGAAATTACTTCTCAATGCAATTCGCCACGTGAAGTGCAGTTGGCCTTAAAGCTGTACTGGTAGGATTGGCTGTTAACCGAAAACTGTGCGGTCTAAGCGACCTTGCTCGTGGTCGCCAAATCTGGAGTGTCCGGTTAAAGAGGAGGGCGCTCATGACGAGCTTATCCAGAGGGTCATTTATGGGGAAGCCAAGCTCTAACGCCAATCGTTTCTTAATAGCGAACGTGCGGAGGTTTCTGGTCGGCGTAGGGATTGTGGTTATGACAATGTTCGGGACCAAATCACCAACCCTCGGCCAGGTGATCGACACCAAGGCGTCTGCGCCGGCTATAAGTACTCCTTTAGCGCTTACGATGTCGCGGGGAGCGTGTGTCGCGCCTCCCCCGCAAGCGGCCGGATATTGTCTTAAATTTTCCGCCGATTTCAATCCGCTCAATCTAAGCCCCAATGGCCTGGGCAGCTTTACCTGGTACAATCCGGGCATGTGGTGGGAGTCTCCCGCTCCGTATAATAATATTTTCGTGCGCGATTCAACGCTCAACTTGGTTTGGAGACGCGGACAATCCACGGCGGATACGAGCGTCTCCACGGCTGCCCAGGACGGTTCGTATTATCAGGCATGGCATTACGGGTATTTTGAAGTCCGGATGCGCTGGGACCCTGTTGTCGGAGCTTGGCCGGCGATCTGGATGATCCCTATTCAAGATATCACTAATCCGGGTGGGGAAGAAGGCGAACTCGACATCTTTGAAGGGCAAGGGAGCACTCCCGATGTATTCTACGGGACCATCCATGACTGGGTGGGCAACCAGGACGTGGCCAACAATAACTGCTGCAATGCTTACCAACTGCCGGGCACAGTTCACCTGTCCCAGTTCCATACTTACGGAGTGCTTTGGACTCCGGGACATCTTACTTGGTACTTTGATAACCAACCCCTAAACACTGTCGCGACGTACGCGATTTTTGACGACCTGAAGCAGAAGTACTATCTGATCCTTGGCAGCCAGGAAGGCGCGAACTGGACATCTGGGGACACATCGGGGGTCTCGGCTTCGAGTATCTGGATGCAGGTTGACTGGGTTCATGTATGGCAATAGGAAGGGAGTCGGCGCCCTGTCGAAGATCTTGAGGGCAATTCCGTATCACACTGTGGCCGCAACCGTGTTCCCGAAGGGGATCAATGTAATTAGCCCGTCAACTGACGGGTGAAACCCATGGATAAGGACTGCAAAATACCTGCCGACCCTGGAAGGGTCGAATCCTGTCTTTCCCCATTTGGCGCCAAACGGCATTCAACCGCTTCGGGGTTGGTAAATCGTCGGGTGGCGTCGTTTCCGGGGGTATCATCCGTCGGTTGACGGACTAATGACACTGGACCTCTTCGAGGTCCTCTCCCAGTTTTGCAACCCCACATACGGAGGGAATGCGCCGTGTCACTACAAGGAAGACGAACATTCGCGCGGAGCGCTTTAACCGGAGGTTTCTCGCTGGCCATGGGAGCGGTGTTCCCCATGCCCGCAGCGCTGGCCCAACAAACGACCAGCCCGACTTACGTCGACGTTGGCCAGTTTGGCGCCAAAGGCGACGGCAAGACCGACGACACCAACGCGATTCAGACCGCTCTTGACACCGTTGCCCAGATCAATGGGTCGAGCCAGCCTGTAGCGATTTTCCTGCCGCCCGGGGTCTATTGCAGCCGAAGGGTCCAGATGCGATCGAATACGGCTCTGATCGGGATCACGGCCTATGACTATAGTCAGCCCGGAGGATCGCAGATCAAGCTGATCGATGGTTCGGCCTCCTGCCTAATCGATATTTCCGGGACGCGAGGCGTGACGATCCAGGGATTGTCACTCAATGGCGCTAAACTCGGCACCAACGTCCACGGCATCATGCGTGAGGATCCCGATCCCAGCAAGAACCCCCATGCCCACGAAAACGCCTCCCGGATCGAAGCCTGCCAGGTGGCCCATTTCAGCGGGGACGGCGTCCACATGATGCATAGCTGGGCCTGGACCATCCGCCATTCCATGATTGCCTACAATGGCGGACACGGCCTGAATTACGTCGGCTGGGACGGCTTTGTGCACGATTGTTGGCTGACCAACAATCGGGGCGCCGGTCTGGCAGCCCACGGCCCCGAAGGCTTTACTTCCGCCGTTACTTTCGTCGGCAACCGCATCGAGTGGAACTATCAGCAAGGTATCTTAATTGAGAATGGCAGCAGCATGATGCAAATCACCGGGAATTTCTTCGACCGGAATTACCTTTCTGGCATTGCCGTGACGCCAGGCAACACCCCCTCCCTGTGCGACCAGATCACCATGACCGGAAACTTCTTCTATCGCAATGGCAAGTCAGCGCCCGGAGAGTCTCCGGACTCCTCCCACCTTCGATTGGAAGAGGCATGCGGGATCACGTGTGTAGGCAACGCTTTCCGGGCAGGTGACGACAGCGGCTCCAGTAAGGGCCCTTGCAGCCCTTCCTACGGAATCTGCTACAAAAACCTCCAAAACTGCGTGATTACCAACAACGTTTTCCATCAGGGCGCGATGAAGACCCTAATCATGGGCGGTGGAGGGACAGGCGTGATCGTGGAGAACAATCCGGGCTCCCTATTGGTCGCCGGCTGAATAACCTCGCAAAACGACCTGGGATTATCGTGCCTCCTCACATCTATGTTGTCGGGTTGCGAAGTTCCCGTTCTGGGTACGATAATGGCGAGGGAGGGGAACAAGCTGCCGCCGGCAAGCGCTCGCAAGGGCGTCCCCTGCTTGTTCGCAACCAGGTGCTTCCTCAAGCTTCGCTCCGCAATCAGGCACGGGGAGGGACTCAGAACTTTACCCGAATGCTAAGGAATAGGCTTTTTCGAAAAGCGCGGGACGGATTTGCCGGGGCCGCACTTCGTGTGCGAATCGTATTCTTTCTAGCCTCATGCCTGGTTTTGGGTCCCTCGACGCTTATCTCCCAAGATCCCCCAGATATTTACGGCCAGGCGATTTCTGATCTCAATGAGCAGAAATACCTGGAAGCCGAAGCGGCTCTGAAAGCCGTCTTGGACCAGCACCCCCGGGATGCGACTGCCCTGGGTCTGATGGGGGTAGCTCTCGATGGTCAGAAGAGATATGCGGAAGCAGAGAAGTTCTATGAACGCGCCGTTCAACTCTCCCCCGGCTCCGCATTACTTTTCAATAACCTTGGAACTCACTATCTCGCCCAGGGGGATCAGGAGCGTGCGCTCAGGGCCTATCTTCAGGCGGTCAAAATCAATCCGCATGATCGGAATGCCAATCTACAGGTAGCGCAAATCTGCATTCATACAAAGCGCGGAAGCGAGGCGCTTCTCCACCTCGATCAGTTGTCCAAGGACGAACAGGGAACGCCCGCCATCCGGCTGCTGCGCGCGCAGGCGCTGGCCCTTGCCGGAAGGTCGGCGGCCGCGGAATCTCTGCTGTCTGACACCCTGACGCAATCCGGCGATGACCCGCGAGTGGCATTTTCCGCCGGCATGATCTTCGCCGGCTGGAAGCGTTACGCGAGCGCTGAAGAGGCCTTTACGAGGGCGTTGCAGTCGGCCCCGACAGATTTTGATGTCTTGAACAACCTGGGACTCGCGGCGCTGGGGGCCCGAGACTTCGCTCGCGCCGCCGACAGCTTCCAGGTGGCGTTAAGGCAGCGCCCCGACGATGTTGACTGTCTCTACGACTTGGCGCGCGTTTATGACGGCCAGGGCCGGCCCGACCTGGCCGTTGTGCCGCTCGAGCGGGCTGAACGCTTGGCGCCGCAAAGGCCGGAGATCCTTCTGCTTCTGGCCACCCTCACGGAGAAATTGGGCTTCTACGGTGACGCAGCCACGGCTTACGACCGCTACCTGAAACTCCGCCCCCACGACGATCTGGCCCAGCGGGAGCGCGGATTCGCCCTGGCGCGTACGTCGCGAACCGACGCCGCCCTCGCGGATCTCCAAGCCTACGTCCAGGGGAAACCCCGCGACGCCCGCGGCCTGTACGAGCTGGGTGTCGTCGAGACCATCCACGATCGAACCAAGTCACTGGCTCACTTCAACGCCGCCCTGGCCATCGACCCCAATTTCTGGGCGGCGCGCTACGCCCGCGCGGTTCTCAACTACCAAGCCGGGCGCTACGGTGAGGCCCTGGAAAATTTGACGCTGGTCCTGAAGCATCAGCCGGACGATGTGGGCGCGCTCGACACCTTGGGTGAGACCTATCTTCAACTCTTACGGCCTCGGGAGGCCGTGGAAGCACTGGGCCACGCCGCCGAACTTGCGCCCGAGGACACCCAAATCCTCATGCACTATAGCCGCGCGCTGATGCGCGATAACCGCCCGGACGAGGCGCAAGCCGTCTTGCGCAAGTTTCAGCAGCTTGCTCCGGAGGCGAACCGCGCCCGACCGTACAGCGGCCTGTTCACTTTTCTGGACCTCCCCCCGGTCCAACAACGCGCCCAGTATCTCGCCAACCTGGAAGCTCGCCTGCGCGTGCATCCTGAGGATGCAACTCTTAAGGCCAGTATCGCGCAAGAGGAACTCGCCGAAGGGAAGCGCAATGAATCCTTGGAAATGTTCCATCAAGTACTCGCCGAGGTTTCAGATGCTAATCTCCTCGGGGACTGTGCGCGGGCGCTGCTGGACGACGAGCAGTACGAGCCGGCCCGCGGATTTCTGGAAAAAGTACTCGCGGCGGAGCCCTCCCGAAGCGACGCTCGCCTCGACTTGGCCATCTCCCTCTTCCACACTGCGGGTCCTGCTGCCGCGCTAGCGGAACTCGCCCTTATACCACCCGATCAGCAAAAGGGTGACATCTTCCTGCTGCGCGCGCAGTTGCTTGACGCACTGGGGAGGCCGGCGGAAGCGGCGGCAGCACTGAATCGAGGTTTTGAAGCTTCGCCCACCCGCGCCGACCTCTACTTTCAGGCCGCGCTCTTCCTTGTGAAACATGGCCAGGCGCGGCAAATGGTGGATATGCTGGGGCGCGCGGACCAAATTGTCCCCGATGATCCCAAGCTCATGCTGACTCGCGCCACCGGCTTTGAAATGCTCCGCGAGCATGAACAGGCGCTGGCCCTCCTGTCCCAACTCGAGTCGCGCTCGCCGACCTGGTACCTGCCCTACGAGATTCAGGGCATTATCCTCACAATCCGTATCCGGCCAGCGGAGGCCAAGCCGGTGCTCGAAACGGCCATTGCGCTCGGAGCGCATGACGCGGAGGTCTACTTCTATCTGGCTTCGGCGACCATCGACGCGAATACCGAAGATGTTGGCGCAGCGCAGAAAGCCATCGACAAGGCGCTCGCTCTTGACCCCAAGGACCCTTTCACCCAGTCGCTTGCAGGCCGGATCGCTTACCTCGAAAAGGATTATCCCTCCGCCATGCAGCATCTGAAGGCCGCCCTGGCGATCTGGCCGGATATGGTCGAGGCACATCAGACACTCAGCGCAACTTATCGTGCCCTTGGCGAGAAGGATAAATCTGTGGAGGAGTTGAAGGCGGTCCTCCGCATCAAACAGCAGAACCCCACGGCGGATCAGTCGCCCCCCTTCCCCGTCGGCAGCGAGCTTTTTGGGGTTCGGTCACCCGATAATTCAAACTCCTCACAAGATCACTTTTGATTCATCGCTGACCGTCATCCCATCTCCGCGATCTGCTGGTTCACGCTGTAGCCCTCAACTCTAAGATAAGACTTCCTGCGCTCAAGATCGGCCGTCCTGAATCTTGTCCAAACGGTTCTTGACTCCTTGGGGAACAGGGTGACGAGACTGTCTTCGTAGGTGATGGGCAGAACTTCTTCTCCGTCCGGTCCCTAGGTCACTACGACTCGCATAAAGAAAGCCACAAGGTCAGAAGGGCTGGTAAAAGTTATGGTTGTTCTCGATTCATTACCTGCGCGGATGAGGGTGCCTAACATTCCGACCCTCCTCCTCGGCATGGTGTTAAATGCGGCAAAGTCGGCCCAACTGACCTGGTTCAGAATGAGCGCCCGTCATTGTGCGGCCCGCCCCGCCAGCGTGGCGATCACCACCACGTCCACATCGCGATCGACATTGGCCTTTTGCCATTCCTTTGTCATGCGCGCCTTGGTGCTGGTGCAGGACTCCCTAGCGCGTTTGAGATTACCGTCGTACAGATCGCAGATCACCCGGATCTCGGCAGGCACACATCACGCACACAAGTTCTCNNCTCGTCGCAAACGAAACAAAACACGACGCCGTCTGTACTTCCAACGCTGATCGGGCGAATCAGTTGCCCCCAACCGGCAGAACTCCCGTGCCACTCCCTGCCTGGGGATCAAGGTCGAGTGATCAACTTTGATCGACTACATCTTCTTAGCCAAGACAAATGCGACCTCATAGGGACGACACTGGAAGAAGAGCCTCGCTGCGGGTACTTGGGCCCGCCGTTCCGCACATAGACGGGCTAGACAATCGATCACCAGCCTTGAAAGCCATGGGCCGGCCGACCGTGTTGTGCGCTAAGTCCGGAGGGCATCGGGTGCCCAGAAACTGGTGATTGTGGGGCGAGGAATTCGGCTTCTCGTATCTTTGCAGAATCAGGAGGTTACGGCT